>NZ_JAERJS010000032.1:0-41594 GCF_018257525.1 Tatumella sp. JGM130
AACGCACAGAAATGGAAGCCACAAAAGTACCTCAAAAACACCATCATACACTAATCAATAAGTTGGTAGCATTACCTGAAACTCTTGAGGTAGAACTCGGTTCTAGTATTGAAGGGCAAGAAACCGGTTTGTTTGCCGACAAAAAGCAGGCTGCAGTTGCATACAGCAATGCCTTTGCCGCTCATAAACAATCGAATGAAAGTCTAGAAAAACAATTGGGTGATAAAGCGACTAATAAAAACATCGGCATTAAATACAAGCCTGAGCGTTTTGGTGACCAAAACTACACTATTACCAAATTAAAGGCCGATATCACAACTGTTAGTAGCCCTGATTTTCAGCCGTTAACATCAGAGCAAGTGAGCGAGCACCAAAAGCTGATTGATGAAAAGGTTTTGCCTGCAATACCTAAATTTTCTTCACCTCAGCTAAGTTTTTTAAGCTTGGCACAACAAGTTGAAACGCTGGTAACCAAGCCCATCAGTGAGTCTGATAAAATTCAGGCGTTAGTAAAAGATGCTGTACTTAACCGCTGGGTCAATGAAGGTCGTTCTCATCATCGAAATAAGCATAAAAAATGCGCATTTTGTGACAATGAAATTTCGACTGAGCGGTGGGCAGAGCTTGATAAGCACTTTGATGAAGAATCTGAGCTATTAGAAAAGTCGATTGATGCGTTACTTGCTAAAATAGGAACCGAAAATCAAACAGTTCAATCCGCACTCACCATTGATCAATCTGCTTTTTATTCCAAGTTTCACTCACAACTAACTGCCTTAAATTTAAGGTTAAAAGCTGAAACCAAAGACTATCAGCTTGCTTTAGGTAATCTAACCAAGCAACTGAAGGCGCGAAAAGGTGATATTTTAAACGTTAAAGACTATGATAGCCCCGCTGATGGTACCGCGAAACTAACGCAAATCTGGCAGGAATATAGTGACCTTTGCGCTCAATCAGAGTTATTTAGCAGCTCATTAGCTGGCGAACAAACCAAGGCCAGAGCCGACTTGCGATTGAAAGAGGTCGCTGAGTACTTGCTTACGATTGATTACCAAACACAGCTCAATTCAATTGAAATCTTACAGCAAAAAAGAGATGAGGCTGAACAAGCGCAGGCGATTATCAACACGAATATTACCCAAAAACAAGCACAAGTTACGACTAAAAAACGTGAACTGAATGACGAAGAAAAAGGGGCTAAAAAGGTAAATGAATATCTGAATAATTTTTTCGGGCATCAGTTTTTGACGTTGGAGGCTAAAAACGATGAAGGAACAACGCAAGAGGCAAAACGTATTCGGTTTGAAGTGATCCGTGACGGTAAGAAAGCTTATCACCTAAGCGAAGGCGAGTGCAGCTTGCTGGCATTCTGCTACTTTTTGGCCAAGTTGGATGATGTCGCAACCAAAGACTCAAAACCCATTATTTGGATTGATGATCCAATCTCGTCGCTCGATGGTAATCATATTTTCTTTATTTATAGCTTGTTGAATGCGGAAGTGGTCGAAAAGGGAAAATTTGCACAACTTTTTGTTTCAACACACAACCTTGATTTCTTGAAGTATCTGAAGAGACTGAAAGACAATTATCTTAATGCTGAAGGCAGCAAAGTGAAATGTCAGAAAGCTTACTTTGTTGTTGTTAGACAGGATAAAAAATCTACCTTACAGGTCATGCCATCATACTTAAAAGAATATGTGACTGAGTTTAACTACCTGTTCCATCAGATCTATAAATGTGCCTCTCTTGATGCTATCGATGATACTAATTACGTAACCTTTTATAATTTTTCCAACAATGCGAGGAAGTTTTTCGAGATTTATCTCTATTACAAATATCCCGATCAAGGCATGACGCCAGAGACCTTAAGTACATTTTTTGGTGAAGATCGTATTCCGGCGGTCTTAACAGACAGGATTAACAATGAGTATTCTCATCTGTCTGGAGTTTTTGAAAGAGGGGCATCTCCTGTTGAAGTACCAGAAATGCAAACTGTGGCAAGGCAAATTATCGAGCGACTAAAACAAGACAATGAGCAGTTTTCTTCATTAATGAGAAGTGTTGATGAGGCCATTATCTGAAATCATGATTCATGAAAAATTATTATTTTAGAACTATTTTGTCATTTTTTCGAAGGTAACATATGAATGTGATTGAATCGATTTTATAACTATTTTGTCACTTTGTGAAAATCTGATACTAGAGAATGGGCCTTTCAGAGCGATTTATTTTAGATCTATTTTGTCATCCCACAATCTTTTGCGGGCGGATAACTCCCCGCCACTCTGCCTTCCGCTGCCGTCCTGTCACCTGAATCCTCCCCCCGGTACGGAACACCCACATATTTGAGAACGTTTTTTACATTGCAGTTCCTGAGATTCTCCGTAGTCTGGTATTGATTAGATAAATTTTTGTGTTCTGTGGTAGCGGAATACGGTACCCGACGACTTTTAACCGGACAGGCCCGGGGAGCAGATGAAGATTATTAAAATTCTGAAAAGCCCGATGATTGCTGTTTATTGTCTGGCACTGATGGTGGCGCATAACGGGTATCTGATGCTCAGCCCTATCCTTGAGCGGGTGTTGCTGAATGCACCGGAAAAATTCAGGGATTTTCATTCATGGCAGGAGACGCTGAGCTTCCTGGAAACCATGGATATCCCCAGATTTATGATAGGCCTGGTCCTGTTTTGTATGGCCTTTACTCTGTTAATGCGTACCCGTATCGCCTGGTTCAGTTCATTGCTGTTACTGTTTTGCATTGTACTGACGAATGCTTTTATTCTGAAAACCAACCATAGCCAGGTTGTGTATGCCATGTTCACTATTGGCGGCCTGATTGTGTACTGGCGCCATTTTGATAAGCACAGCCTCGGCAGTACCAGTATTTTCGCGGTGGTCAGTATATTATCGCTGATTGTTTACGGCATGCTGGGCACCTTATATCTGGGTGACCAGTTTACTCCGCCGGTGAAAGATCTTCCGACCGCGTTTTATTTTGTTATGGTCTGTATGTCGACGGTCGGTTTTGGCGATATTATTCCCCATACCACCATGGCACGTATGTTTACGCTGACGGTCATTATCTTTGGTATCACTATTTTCGCCGCGTCAGTTGCATCCGTTGCCGGTTCGCTGATTAGCCATAATATTCAACGTATTCTCAAAGGGCGGTTTTCTCACGTGGTACGTAAAAATCATTATATCGTTACCGGATCTTCGGCGCTGGCACAGAGCGTCAGTCAGGGGCTGACCGATGCCGGAGGTGTTGTCACCGTTGTCTGCTATCCGGGAAATAAAACACAGTTTCCGGCCACCACGGATGTGATTGAAGGCGATCCTTCTGCTGTCGCGACACTGGAGCAGGCGGGTGCCTCCAAAGCAAAATATATTGTTGCCCTGATGGATAATGATGCAGACAACGCCTTTGTGGTACTGGCGGCCAAAGAAGTGGGTGGTGAAGACACCAAAACTATTGCGCTGGTCAATGAAAGCCAGAATATGAATAAAATAAAACGGGTTCGTCCTGACGGCGTGTTGTCATTACAGCAACTGGGCAGTGAGATTCTGGTCAGAACACTGAATGGCGATACCATGGACAATAAAATGAATATCAATATATTTTTTAATAGCGCTCAGTCTCCGGATGGCCATAAATCTCCCTGAGCCAGCCACCGTCCGGGGTTCCCCGTAATGCCCCCTGCAGGACAGGCATAAACCGCCGCTTACACTCTGCCAGTTACTGACCCGGTTAATCAGAATCCGCAGTGCCTTTTTCAGAGGATGCGGATTTTTTATTGCCGGTATCTGTGTCAGGGTGCGCTGCCTTTTACCTGAGTAATCACCTCTGGCAGAAGCTAATTCAAGGGTACACGGCCACAGGCCGCGCTGTTGTCGTGCTGAAGCATGATTAAGTATGAATGGATGTACAAATGAAAAAAACCGGTTATTTACTGACAGCCCTGTTACTGGGTTCCCCCTGGCTGACCATGGCTGCAGAGCCGCAGATTGAAGCGGGATTTTCTCCCGAAGGCTCAGCCCGAACACTGGTGCTGGAAACCATCAATTCGGCCCATAGCAGTATTCGTATGCTGGCTTATTCGTTTACGGCCCCGGATATTATGCAGGCATTGGCAAATGCCAGCAAACGCGGGGTGGACATTAAAATAGTGGTCGATGAAAAGGGCAACAAAGGGAAAGCCAGTCTTGCGGCGATGAATTTTATCGTCAATAACGGTATCCCCTTGCGGACAGACCGCCATTATCCGATACAGCATGACAAAACGCTGATTGTTGATGGTCAGACGGTCGAAACCGGCTCTTTTAACTATACGGCCAGCGCCGAAAAACGTAACTCAGAAAATGTAGTGGTGATCCATAACTCTCCTTCCCTGGCGCAGGCTTACCTGAAACACTGGCAGGTACGCTGGGACTACGGGCAGGATTATCAGTCAGCGTACTAATCTCTGAACATTACCCTATCCGGCTCCTGTTCCGGCGGAGCCGGAATCTTTTTCTGTGTGGAATCTGGCGTGCAGTTTGCATAAATGATGCTTTTGCTGAGGACCTGTGATGACCGACTACTTACCCGCGACCCTTCGATTTTTGCAGGCCTCCCGGCAGTGCGAACTTAACAGCCTGCGCTATTTGCTGGGCAGCGGCGAGTTGGTCGGTAAAGTCAGTATATTAATCCATCATCTGCAACGGGAGCGGGGAGCCGTGCATCTGTATCTGTGCAGTGAGGGACCGCAGGCAGCAACAGAATTACGTGACAGAGAACAGGATGCGCTCGGTTCACAACAGGATGTTATACAGTTTCTGGAGAATACACAGATACCGGATCCCTCGCAGCCACAGGCCAGCCGGTTATTTAGCAGTGCGGCGAGGGTTATCTATGCGCTGGGAGTATTACAGGAAACCCGCCAGCAAGTCACTGTCAGAGCAATCCCGCTGGTAAATGCGGCAGAGGGATTTAATGACGCTATCCGGCATTTATTGTCACTGGTCTTTACTGTTTCAGATACCCCGGCAGATCCCGTAATCTCGCAGGCATTAATTGCGTTATTCAGTTTTATGCAGGGCAAAGAGCTGGCGGGACAGGAACGTGCTATTGGGGCTCGTATTTTCAGCCAGCATACCCCGCAAACAGATCATCAGCGCCTGGCGGGAAAGATCATTGATTTGATTGAGCGCCAGGAACAACATTTTGCGACTTTTACTGAGTTCAGCGATCCGCTAAACCGCCAGCAGTGGCTGCAGATGGCTACCGACAGTGAGTTTGAACGGTTACGGCGTGTCGCCTGTACCCGGCGGTCGGTCAGTGATCATGATGCGAGCCAGTACTGGTTCCGGCTGGCAACCCGGCGCATTGATGATATGAAACGGCAGGAAGATAACTTACAGCGCAGCCTGATGCAGTTATGTCGTGAGCGCATTGGTGCCGCGGAGCAGGCCTGTCAGCGCCAGCAGGCCGATATCGATACTCTGAAAAACGCCCTCACGGACAGCGACAGCGGGTTTTCCGTATTTATGGGGGACGGGCAGCAGGTCAGCGGCTGGCTGCCGGGAGAGGGCCTTCAGCCACGGCTGGGGCAGTCCCTGTTATCCCTGTTAGGTCAGCAATCCCGACGGCTTGATGCCCAGAATCAGGAGCTGTCAGGGCTGCGTGAAGCATTACAGCAACGTAAGACAGTTGATAGTGCAAAAAAATTACTGATGCAGCACCGGCAGTTGTCGGAAGATGATGCCTACAAAACCCTGCGTCAGATGGCGATGGATCAGAATAAAAAGATCGCAGAGATAGCTACTGCGCTGCTATCCGTTGCCGGTGTTTTTGCTGACCGGTCGTGAGTCTGTATGCACATAAAAGGTGCGTGTATCGATCACCTCTGGTGCAGATCACCTTCCCCGGCCACAGTCAGTGACTGATGTTTAACCTCAGCAATCTCTTTTTCTGGCCGAAAAAAATCATTTTCCCTAATAAAACAAACGGTTTATTCCCTGTCTCTGCCCGGTCAGCCGACAGATAATCCCGGTCTGGCATGCCGCTTGCTTTATTACAGATGAAAATAGATAGCTCAGTCTCCTGACCAACGGCGGTTAAGGGCACTGAGTACGGATAATGGCGTCCATCACTGCGTAATAAAATACGTGGCGATGGGCGTTTTTTTTTGCCACTGACCGGATACAGAAGGACTGGGTGAATGAGCCATCAGCCAAAAAAAGCCCCGGCACTTTCCCGCCGCACATTTTTACAGGGCACTGCAGCGCTGACAGGCAGTCTGGTATTACCCGGGCTGATGAATAGCGTATGGGCGGCCGGTTCTGATGCACCGGAGCTGAAAACACTGAAGGTCGGTTTTATTCCTCTGACCGATTGTGCATCGGTAGTGATCGCTGCCGCGAAGGGCTTCGATAAAAAATACGGTATCCGGATTGTGCCGGAGAAACAGGCCAGCTGGGCAACAGTGCGGGATAAACTGCTGTCCGGCGAACTGGATGCCGCCCATATTCTGTACGGTGAACTCTGCGGCTTACATATGGGGGTCGCCGGGCCACAAACGCCAATGGCCTGTCTGATGACCATCAACCAGAATGGTCAGGCAATTACTCTGTCGAATCAGTTGCGTGATGCGGGTATTACCAGCCTGTCTGCACTGCAACAGCATATTTCTGCCAATCCTCCCGGTACTTATACCTTTGCTCAGACCTTTCCGACCGGGACCCATGCTATGTGGCTGTATTACTGGCTGGCCACCGCGGGTATCCACCCGTTACAGCAAGTCCGTAGCCTGGTGGTACCCCCGCCGCAGATGGTGGTCAATATGAAAATCGGCAATATGCAGGGTTGCTGTGTGGGTGAACCCTGGAATCAGCGGGCGATTAACGAAAATACCGGTTTCACGCTGGCTACCTCGCAGCAGATCTGGCCGGACCATCCGGAGAAGGTTCTCGGCACCTGCGGCGACTGGGTCACGGCACACCCGGCCAGTGCCCGGGCACTAACTGCGGCGGTACTGGAGGCTGCCCGCTGGATAGATGCCAGTGAGGCTAACCGGCGTGAAACGGCACAAATCATCGCCGGGCGTGCGTTTATCAATACAGATGCCAGCATCATTACCGGTCGCATGCTCGGCCGCTATGAAAACGGGCTGGGGCAGCAGTGGCAGGATACCCATGGCATGCGTTTCTACCATGATGGTGAAGTCAGTTTTCCCTGGTTGTCCGATGCCATGTGGTTTCTGACCCAGCACCGGCGCTGGGGATTACTGAAAACCGACCCGGATTACCAGGCGGTCGCACGACAGATCAATCGTATCGATATCTATAAACAAGCCGCCGCCGCAGTCGGCAATATCCCGTTACCGGGCAGTGATATGCGCAGCAGCGTACTGATGGATGGTAAACGCTGGGATGGCAGCGATCCGGTCGGTTATCTCAACAGTTTCAGTATTCAACAACCCGCGAGGTCATGATGGCACAACAGTCTGAAATCACTCCGGCGGCAGTTGCGCCGGTTCCTGCGGTAAGGTCTTTGCGGCGGCCGGCGCTGTTACTGCGGCGTATTTTGCGGCGAGTCTTTGCCGGGACTCTGGGCCTGCTGTTATTACTGGCTGGCTGGCAAATCGTTGCTCTGAACAGTCATGGTTTTCCGACCCCTGCCCAGACCTGGCAGTCAGCAATACCGGTCTTTGCCCACCCGTTTTATATCGCCGGGCCGAATGACCAGGGTATTGGCTGGAACGTGCTGGCATCGTTACAGCGCGTGGCGATCGGTTTTGGCCTGGCTGCACTGGTCGGAATACCGGTCGGCTTTCTGACAGGCCGTTTCCGGTTTATTGCCGATATGCTGAATCCGGTGATTTCGTTATTACGTCCGGTCAGCCCGCTGGCCTGGTTACCGATCGGCTTGCTGATTTTTCAGCGATCGGACCCGGCATCCTATTGGACTATTTTTATCTGCTCCGTGTGGCCAATGATCCTCAACACTGCTGACGGGGTACGGCGCATTCCTGATGATTACCTGAATGTAGCCAGGGTATTACGCCTGTCTGAGCTTACGGTGATCCGCAAAATCGTATTTCCGGCCGTATTACCCGACATCCTGACCGGGATGCGCCTGTCTATTGGTATTGCCTGGCTGGTGATTGTAGCAGCCGAAATGCTGACCGGCGGGATGGGTATCGGTTTCTGGATCTGGAACGAATGGAACAACCTGAATGTTGAGCACATCATTATCGCCATCTTTGTTATCGGGCTGGTCGGGCTGTTACTTGAGCAGCTACTGATGTGGCTTGCACGTTGTTTTAGCTATGAAAAACGTTAAGGAGACCATCATGCCTGCCAACCCGATTATCCAGGTGCAGCAAGTCAGTCAGCAATTTTCTACCGCCAGCGGAGACTTTCTGGCGCTGGACAATGTCAGTTTTGATATCGCGGCCGGTGAGTGTATCAGCCTGATAGGTCACTCCGGCTGCGGAAAGTCGACCTTACTGAACCTGATTGCCGGACTGACATTTCCCACCCGCGGCGGACTGCTCTGTAATAACCGGGAGATCGACGGGCCGGGACCTGAGCGTGCGGTGGTATTTCAGAACCATTCATTACTCCCGTGGCTGACCAGCTACGAAAACGTAGCTCTGGCTGTCAGTCAGGTTTTTCGCCGACAAATGAGTAAAGGGGAAATGAAAGACTGGATCATGCATAACCTGCGGTTAGTCCATATGGAGCACGCTGCCGCTAAACGGCCGGATGAAATATCCGGCGGCATGAAGCAACGGATAGGTATTGCCCGGGCGCTGGCGATGAAACCGTCGGTGCTGCTGATGGATGAACCTTTCGGTGCGCTGGATGCCCTGACCCGGGCCCATTTACAGGATGCGGTAATGGATATCCGGCAGCAGCTGCAGACCACCATTGTACTGATTACCCATGATGTTGATGAAGCGGTCCTGCTTTCTGACAGGGTATTGATGATGACTAACGGGCCTGCGGCGAGAGTCGGGGAAGTGATGACTGTTGCGCTGGAACGTCCCCGTTCACGGGTTTCTCTGGCGAATGACCCCCGCTATCAGCAGTACCGTCAGCAGGTGTTGCAATTCCTGTATGAAAAACAACCCAAAGCTGCCTGAGCCGGGGCAGGGCGTCCGTGGATAACAGCAGCCAGTGGCTGCGGGAGAGTAGCAATATGAGTAAGCCGGTACTGGTCGTTATCGGACATGGCATGGTGGGACACTATTTTCTGGAACAGCTGGCAGAGCGCGGGTTGCATAAACAGTATCAGATAGTGGTGTTCGGTGAAGAACAATATCCGGCGTATGATCGGGTGCATCTGACGGAGTACTTTACCGGCCGTAGTGCCGAATCATTATCGCTGGTAAAAGACGGTTTTTTTGCGGAAACCGGTATCGAGTTACGCAGCCACTGTCAGGTGACCGGTATCGATCCTCTGGCACGTATTGTGACGGACTCACAAGGGCACCGGCAGGCCTATAGCCAGCTGGTACTGGCAACCGGATCCTATGCCTTTGTCCCGCCGATAACTGGCCATCAGCGGCCGGGATGCCTGGTCTACCGGACTCTGGATGATCTTGATGCAATAGCACAGCAGGCCGCTGACGCCCGCTGCGGAGTGGTAATCGGTGGCGGATTACTGGGGCTGGAAGCCGCAAATGCCTTATTACAGGCCGGACTGGAAACGCATGTAGTGGAGTTTTCTCCGCGGCTGATGGCCGTACAACTGGATGATGATGGCGCAAAAATGTTGCAGCAAAAAATTACTGCACTTGGCGTCCGGGTACATACCTCCATGCAGACACTCAGTATTACCGATGGCACACACGCCCGGCACCGCCTGAGCTTTGCTGATGGCAGTGAACTGGAAACTGATCTGGTACTGTTTTCGGCGGGAATTCGCCCACGGGATGAACTGGCGACCCTTGCCGGGCTGCAGAAAGGACCACGTGGCGGCATCATTATTAATGATTACTGTCAGACCTCAGATCCGTCGGTGTCGGCGATAGGGGAATGTGCCCTCTGGCAGGGGACAATATTCGGGCTGGTCGCCCCCGGTTATCAGATGGCGCGATGCCTGGCAGACCGTTTAGCTATGATCGACACCCCGTTTAGCGGGGCAGATATGAGTACCAAACTGAAGTTACTGGGGGTTGATGTTGCCTCCCTTGGTGATGCTCACGGGAGCACTGCCGGCAGCCAGAGCTACCAGTGGACCGACGGCCCGGCACAGATTTATAAAAAAATAGTCGTCTCCGCGGACGGAGCATCCCTGCTCGGGGCAGTGCTGGTCGGCGACAGTAGCGATTACAGTCAGTTATTACAACGGATGCTCAATGGAATAGCCCTGCCCGATCATCCTGAAAGTCTGATTTTACCGGCGACAACGGGAGAAAGCTGTGGCGGACCGGGCGTTGCCCTGTTACCGGAAACCGCACAAATTTGTTCCTGCCATAATGTCACTAAAGGGGATATCTCTGCTGCCGTTATCGGCGGATGCGGTGATCTCAGCAGCCTGAAAGCCTGTACTAAGGCCGGCACAGGTTGCGGCGGTTGTGTCCCTCTGCTGAAACAGGTGATGGAACATGAACTGACAGCACTAGGCGTTGAAGTTAAAAAAGATATCTGCAGTCATTTTGCGTTCTCACGTCAGGAGCTTTATCACCTGGTCAGGGTAAATAACCTGCGCTCATTTGATCAATTACGCCGTCAGTTCGGGCGGGGACAGGGCTGTGAAATTTGCAAACCGCTGGTCGCATCAATCCTGGCATCCTGCTGGAACGATTATTTGTTGTCAGCGGATCATCTGGCATTGCAGGACACAAATGATCGCTTCTTCGGCAATATCCAGAAAGACGGCACATACTCCGTGGTTCCACGGATACCGGCCGGTGAAATTACGCCACAAGGGCTGATTACCCTGGGTCAGGTCGCTCAGCGCTACAACCTGTACACCAAGATCACCGGCGGACAGCGGGTCGATTTATTCGGTGCGCGGCTGGAACAGTTACCGGATATCTGGCGTGAATTACTGGACGCCGGTTTTGAGACGGGGCATGCCTACGGTAAATCTCTGCGTACAGTTAAATCCTGTGTCGGATCCACCTGGTGCCGTTACGGTGTACAGGATTCGACCCGTTTAGCTATCCGCCTGGAAGAACGTTATAAGGGGCTGCGCTCTCCGCATAAAATTAAAATGGCAGTATCAGGATGCACCCGTGAGTGTGCGGAGGCTCAGGGCAAAGATATTGGTGTGATTGCTACCGATAAAGGCTGGAATCTGTATGTCTGCGGGAATGGCGGTATGAAACCCCGTCATGCGGATCTGCTGGCATCGGACCTGGAAACCGGGGAGTTAATTCGAATTATCGACAGGGTACTGATGTTTTATATCCGTACTGCCGATCGTTTACAGCGTACCAGTAACTGGCTGGATAACCTTGACGGGGGGATTAGCTACCTGAGAGAGGTCATTTTGCAGGACAGTCTGGGGCTGGGAGAAACTCTGGACAGTGAAATGCAGCGGGTGGTATCAGCCTACCAGTGTGAATGGAAAACTACGCTCAACAATCCGCAGTATATGCAGTTATTCCGTCCGTTTATTAACAGTCATCAGCCGGATGAAGGCGTGGTCATGGTGCCGGATCGCGGGCAAATTCGTCCGGCGCTGGCGGAAGAGAAAGAGCGTCCCGTCTCCCGCAGTTTACCGGTGAATGAATGGGTAACTGTCGGTCAACTGTCTGATATACCAGTTAATACCGGAATTGCTGCCCGGCTGGGAGATCAGCAAATAGCATTATTTCGCCTGGGGGATGACCAGCCGGTGGTCTACGCCCTGGATAATCAGGAACCCGGCAGTGGTGCCAATGTGCTGGCGCGCGGGTTAGTTGGTGACGAAGACGGCACGGCTCTGGTGATCTCTCCCCTGTATAAAAAGCGTCTGCGCCTGACGGATGGTGTCAGTCCCGATGACAGTTCGGTCAGTGTGCGTTGCTGGCCGGTGCGGCTGGAAAACGGGGCTATCTGTGTCAATTGTCAGCCGATGGTTGTGTCTGAGCCTCCGGCAATAGAGACGCAGTCCTGAGGGACCTTAGCGCGGAGATATTTTCTGATGATAAATACAAATCTGTACCTGCCGCTGGCCCCCTCCGGCCAGCCGGTTATTCCGGGAGAAGTCTGGCTGGTGGGTGCCGGCCCCGGAGATGCTGAACTGCTGACGCTGAAAGCCTTACGGGTGATCCGGCAGGCGGATGTTGTGGTGCATGACCGGCTGGTATCGGCAGATATTATGGCCCTGGTCCCCGCCACGGTACGCTGTATTGATGTCGGGAAATCACGCGGTAATCATCGCCTTTCCCGGCCGCAGATTAACCAGTTACTTGGTGAACTGGCCTGTGCCGGCCAGCGGGTTATCCGGCTGAAAGGCGGAGATCCTTTTATTTTTGGTCGCGGTGGCGAGGAGCTTGAAGCCCTGCAACAGGCGGGGATCCCCTGCCATATTATCCCCGGAATTACGGCGGCGACCGGTTGTGCGGCGGCTGTCGGCTTACCATTAACTCACCGCGACTGTGCACAGTCACTGCGCTTGATTACCGCACATACCCGGTGCGGGGATGAACTCTGTGAGGATATCTCGCTGGCTTCGTCGGGTCAGACACTGGTGTTCTATATGGGGCTGGGCCACAGTATCGCCCTTTGTCAGCGTCTTATGGCTCTGGGACTGGCGGGTGATATGCCGCTGGCCATTATAGAAAAAGGGACGTTACCGGAGCAGCGGCTGCTGATCGGAACAGTACAGACATTACCGGCGCTGTTGGCACGTTATCAGCCACAGCCGCCGGGGGTATTGATCGTCGGTAAAGTCGTGGCGTATTGCCGGGCCCCTGCATTGCGGGTTACTTCGCCGGAGCTGGACAGCAATGTGGTTAATCATGTCGCGGCCTGATGGTCGCAGGACTGGCGGAGCAGATAACGATGGATGCGGAAGTTAAACAGGTAAAAAGTGTCTGCCCTTATTGCGGGGTTGGCTGCGGCATTGTGATGCAGGTTGAAGATAACCGGGTGATCCGTGTCAGCGGCGATAAACAACATCCGGCGAACCAGGGAAAATTATGTACCAAAGGCCTGACTTGTGCCGCAGCACTGAATGCTGCGGGCCGGCTGACACAGGCGTTTCTGCGCACCGATCGGCAGCAGGATCCGGTACAGACGGAAATAACGGTGGCTATCAGCGAAACGGCACGGCGTCTGAAAGCCATTATTGCCCGCCACGGCCCCGGGGCCGTGGCGATGTATGTGTCCGGACAGATGTCCCTCGAAGCCCAGTATCTGGCAAATAAGCTGGCGAAAGGATTTATTACCACGCCCTTTATCGAGTCAAATTCACGATTATGTATGGCCAGTGCAGGCAGTGGTTATAAACAGTCACTCGGGGCAGACGGCCCGCCGGGGTCTTACCAGGATTTTGAACACGCAGAGCTTTTTCTGGTGATCGGAGCCAATATGGCGGACTGTCACCCGATCCTTTTCCTGCGGATGATGGCGCGGGTCAACGCCGGGGCGAAGCTGATTGTGGTGGATACCCGGCGAACAGCAACAGCGGAGAAAGCCAGTCTGTTTCTGCAACTGAAGCCCGGCAGCGACCTGGTATTACTGAACGGGTTGTTACAACTGCTGGTCAGTCAGGGCAAAACCGATGCTGAGTTTATTGCCCGCTATACCAGAGGCTGGGAGCAGATGCCGGACTTTCTGGCAGATTATCCCCCGGAAACCGTCGCCGCGGCTACCGGACTGGCACAACAGGATATTTTGCTGGCAGCCCGCTGGCTGGCAGAGTCATCCGCCTGGATGAGTTGCTGGACGATGGGGCTGAACCAGAGTGTGCAGGGGACCATGAATACCAGTGCATTATGTAATCTGCACCTGGCAACCGGAACCCTGTGTCGCCCGGGGTGCGGGCCATTTTCTCTGACCGGCCAGCCTAATGCGATGGGGGGCCGGGAAATGGGGTATATGGGAAGCGGGTTGCCGGGCCAGCGGTCATTGCTGGTGGCAGACGACCGCCGGTTTACGGAATCTGTCTGGGGGCTGGCTGCCGGGACGCTGCCGACCGATGGCGGTCACGGGACCGTTGATATGTTTGAGCAGATGGCAGCTGGCAGTATTAAAGCCTGCTGGATTATCTGTACCAATCCTGCCGCCAGTATGGCGAACCGGCAGCAGGTAATCCGCGGGCTGGAACAGGCAGAGCTGGTGATCACCCAGGATGCTTTTCTTGAGACAGAAACCAATCGTTATGCGGATATTTTACTCCCCGGCGCACTGTGGGCCGAAGCGGAAGGCGTCATGGTAAACTCAGAGCGTAATCTGACCCTGATGCAACCCGCCGTCACCCCGCCGGGAGATGTACTGGCGGACTGGCAGATTATTGCACGGGTGGCCTGTGAAATGGGCTTCCGCAACGATTTTGATTACGCATCAGCAGAAGACGTATTCCTTGAAATTCAGAAGTTTAATAATCCGGCTACCGGCTATGATCTGCGAGGTATCAGCTATCCGCGGCTGAAAGAGGGGCCGGTTCAGTGGCCATCATCACCGGGGGATACGCAATCCCGTCATCCGCTGCGCTATCTGCAGCAGCAGGAAGCTTCCCGCGGGCATAAGGCCGCGGAGATTATCTTCCCAGCTCCCGACGGGCGAGCCATATTTCATTGCTGCCGCGAGTCTGAACCGGCTGAGATGCCTGATGACCAGTTTCCGTTTATTCTGAATACGGGACGTTTACAGCATCAGTGGCATACGCTTACCAAAACCGGGCGGATCCCGGAACTTAACCGCCTGAATCCGGCTCCTTTTATCGAGCTTCATCCGCAGGATGCTAAGCGGTTAACTATTCAGCCACAACAACCGGTGGAAATTCGCTCGCGGCGTGGTCTGGCTATTTTACCGGCACAGATCAGTGATCGGGTACTGCCGGGCAGCTGTTTTGCCCCGTTCCACTGGGGAGATGTTTTTGGTGAAAAGCTGTCGGTGAATTCCCTGACCAGTGATGCAGTTGATCCCGTATCGCTCCAGCCGGCACTGAAATATTGTGCAATTTCGTTAACCCCGGTCGTTACCGGCCAGAGTGCAGATGCCCGGCAGGTCAGCCCTGAGCCGGTCGCGGAGGCTGTTATGACAGAGACAACTACGGCGGCGGACCTGTTTGCCGGCCAGCTGGCGGCCGGGTCCCCGTTATCAGCAGCGTTAAGCAGGGAAGAACATCAGTATCTGCAGGGGTTTCTCAGCGGTCTGCGCCTCAGCCCGCCCGATACCCGCAGCGGGGTACCGGTATTACCCGTGGCCGCGCCCCTGAGTGACCATTCCCGGTTATGGATTGACGGCATGCTGGCCGGATTATATGCCCGCAGCCCGTTGCCTGCAGGGCTGACTGTCCCCGCCAGTGAGCCGTCGGCACAGGTATGGATCTTGTGGAGTTCCACGACCGGCAATGCCGGCGCGCTGGCGACACAGTGTGAACAGCAGTTGCAGCAGGCAGGAATAACAGTGCGTTGTGATTGTCTTGCTGAGGTGACGCCAGCACAGCTGGCGAGCGGCGGCAACATTCTGCTGGTGGTCAGTACCTTTGGGGACGGTGATCCGCCGGACAGTGGTGTCTCGTTCTGGCAGGCATTATCTGCCGACTCTGCGCCCTCACTGTCTGCGGTCAGTTTTTCGGTACTGGCGCTGGGGGACAGCAGTTATCTCCGGTTCTGTGGTTTTGGTCGTCAGCTGGATGCCCGTTTGTCAGCGCTGGGGGCTACCCGTCTGAAAGAGCGTCATGAATGTGATGCTGATGATTTTCTGCCTGCCCGCCAGTGGCTGGCACAGCTACAGCCTCTGTTAGGTCGGGGGGAAACACCCGTCACACAGCCCGCGGTCAGTGGTCTCAGCGGCGCGTTACATGCCCCCGCGGTGGTGACTGAAAAGTATCATCGTGATAATCCCTGCCGTGCGCTGCTGACGGGTAACCGGTTACTGAGTGGTCCGGGATCGCAAAAAGAAACCCGGCAAATTATTCTGTCGGTTGACGGGGCTGATATGCCTTATCAGCCAGGGGATTCCCTCGGCGTCTGGCCACAGAATGCCCCCCGTCGGGTGATGGCTATACTGTCAGCGTTACAGTTGGATCCACAACAGAAGGTAGTTTTACCTTCTCAGCAATCGGTGTGCTTGCAGGCGGCATTGTCTGACTATACTGACCTGTCGGTAGTCAGCCGCGAGCTGGCCGAATATATCGGTGAGCATGCGGTCAGCGGAGCATTCCCGCCACAGCTGCGTCAGTTACTGAATGCTGACAGTAACGACTGGCAGCAACAGTACCGGGTCCCTGAACTGCTACAGGCCTTCCCGGCCCGGCTGGATGCAGAGACGTTTATTCAGCATCTCCGGCCGATGCGGCCAAGAATGTACTCTATATCATCGAGCCCGTTACTCACCCCGGACGAAATTCACCTCACCGTTTCGGTAGTACGTCAGGGCAGTGACGGCGCCGGTGATGGTCTCTGTTCGGCATTTCTGGCAGACAGTGCTATCGGCCGGGAGATTCCGGTATTTGTCAGAAAGTCCGCTGCTTTCCGGCCTCCTGCAGAGGGGGCAACAGCGTTAATTATGATTGGCCCGGGGACAGGAATTGCGCCGTTCCGCGCTTTTTTACAACACCGGCAGGCAACATGTGCCACCGGAGAAAACTGGTTATTTTTTGGCGAGCAGCACGCCGGGAGCGAGTTTTATTATCACAGAGAACTGGAAGGCTTCCGCCGGGCAGGGTACCTTCACCGGCTGGATACAGCATTTTCCCGTGATCAGCCGCAGAAAATATATGTTCAGCACCGGATGCTGGAACAGGGAAAACAGCTCTGGCAATGGCTGTCTGCAGGGGCAACGCTCTGTGTTTGTGGTGATGCGGACAGAATGGCAAAAGAGGTACATCAGACGTTACTGCAAATTATCCGGGAACACGGCCGGATGAAAAGTCAGCAGGCGGAACAGTGGCTGTCAGGCCTCGCCCGCCAGCAGCGTTACTTGCGGGATATTTACTGAGTCTCGCAGACCGCGATGGTTTTTCGGCCGAAAAATCCGGCATTAATAAGCAAAATAAAGCATATGCTTATTTCGGGTTTGGTTACTCTTTATTTATTATTTTATGTTTAAAAACATAACGTTCAGTATGAGTTCATTAACAATGAGTCATCTGAGGCTGTAATGATAAAGAATACGCTGTCGGTCGTTATTGCCGGACTAATTGCCGGTGCACTGGTTGCCCCGGTAACAGCCAGTGCTGAAGGGAACATCAGTATTGCTCAGCAATTTGGTATTGGTTATTTATTGCTGGATGTGGTGCGTGACCAGCATCTGATAGAGCAGCAAGGTAAGAAAGAAGGTCTGGATATTAAGGTTGACTGGCGAACCCTGTCCGGTGCCACAACAATGAATGAAGCCGTACTGACCGGTGCGCTGGATGTCGCTGCCGCCGGGGTTCCTGCCATGTTAACTGTCTGGGACCGGACATATGGTCACCAGAATGTAAAAGCTATTGCTGCCCTTGGATCTATGCCCGGCTATTTACTCAGTAATAATCCTGCTGTGAAAAGTATTCACGACCTGAGTGAAAAAGACCGGATTGCTGCACCGGCTGCCGGGGTCGGCTTTCAGTCCAGGACATTACAGATTGCGACTGCTGAGTTATATGGTAATAAAGCCTATAACCGGTTTGATAATATCACTGTCAGCCTGCCGCATCCCGATGCGACTGTGGCGCTGATCTCCGGAAAATCTGAAATTACCGCACATTTCTCCAGCCCGCCGTTTCAGTATCAGGAATTAGATCATCCGGGTATCCACAAAATCCTCAGTTCATATGATGTTCTCGGGGGGCCGGGATCATTTAACGTTCTGTATACCACGCAAAAATTTCATGATGAAAATCCTGAGACCTATCAGGCGTTTTATAACGCTTTAGTACAAGCGGCTGAATATGTAGAAAAGAATAAAGACGATGCTGCACGTATTTATATCCGTCAGGAAAATTCACATTTACCCCTGTCATTAATCGAAAAAATTATTAATGACCCGCAAAACCACTTCACGGTATCCCCGGAACGGACGTATGTCTATGCCGATAAGCTGAATCAGCTTGGAGTATTAAAACATCATGCCGCCAGCTGGAAAGATTATTTTTTTAGTGAAGCACAGGTCAACCCGGGCAGTTAATCACAGTCAGTACGGAGGATTATTATGGGTGAGTTTACCGAAGTCTCCTCGCCGGAAGCGGGGTCTCAGCAGTTTGAAATCCGCCCGTTACCCGGTACCGGTGCCGAAATTATCGGTCTGGATTTAAGTCATAAACTGAATACCGCCGACTTCCGGCGTATTCATCAGGCGCATCTGCACTATCATCTGCTGGTTTTCCGGCAGCAGACACTGACTCCGGAACAGCAGATTGCATTCAGTCGTCGTTTTGGCCCGTTGCAGATTCATGTATTAAAACAATTCCTGTTAGACGGCTATCCTGAGATTTTAATCGTTTCTAATATTGTCCGTGACGGGAAGCCTGTCGGCCTCGGTGATGCAGGTAAATACTGGCATTCTGATCTTTCTTATAAACAGATACCCAGCCTTGGTTCAATGCTCTATGGGAAAATTTTACCCGCCGTTGGCGGAGATACCCGCTTTGCCAATATGCATAAGGCATGGGAAACCTTACCTGAAAAATTACGTCGCAAAATTGAAGGCCTCCGGGCAGTACATTCTTATACAGCGACTTACAGTAAGCCCCGTTTCGGCAGCCAGTGGCGACCGGTATTAACAGAAAAACAGCTAAGTGAAGTGAAAGCGGTTAGCCACCCGGTCATCAGAACGCATCCGGAAACCGGTCACAAGGCATTGTTTGTCAGTGAAGGTTTTACGACCCATATCGAAGGGCTGGCTGAAGATGAAAGCCGGGATATTTTGCAGGCACTGTATGAACACAGTATCCGTGAAGAAAATATTTATACGCACTGCTGGCAAGCCGGTGATTTATTGTTCTGGGATAACCGCTCGTTAATCCATCTGGCGACAGGCTGTCCGGAAGATTGTCCGCGCCAGTTATACCGCACCACCATTGAAGGCGATATTCCATTCTGAACAGGATATAAGCATGACCAACCGGACGGAGCAGCAGCCTGCCCCTTTATTATCGCTGAATCATATCAGCCTTGAGTATCAGACGTCGCAACACCGGGTACGGGCGGTGCATGATGTCAGTTTTGAGGTTTACCCGGCGGACCGATTTGTATTGCTCGGCCCTTCGGGATGCGGAAAGTCCAGTTTGCTGAAAGCGATTGGCGGGTTTATCCCGCCGACAAGCGGGGAGATTTTGCTGGAAGGAAAAAAAATTACCGCCCCTGGCCCGGAGCGGATGACTGTTTTTCAGGAGTTTGATCAACTGGCTCCGTGGAAAACAGTTATCAGTAATGTGATGTTCCCGCTGCTGGTTAGCGGTAAATACCATAAAAAACAGGCCAGGGAGATTGCCGGCCATTATCTGCATAAGGTTGGTTTATCACGGTTTACTGATGTTTACCCGCATATGTTGTCCGGGGGAATGAAGCAGCGAGTTGCTATTGCCCGGGCGATGGCAATGAAACCAGAAATTTTGCTGATGGATGAGCCATTTGCTTCTCTGGATGCGCTGACACGAAGACAAATGCAGGAAGAGCTGCTGGAACTCTGGGAGGATGCGGGTTCGACGCTGCTCTTCGTAACACATTCGATTGAAGAAGCGTTGTTAATCGGCAGCCGGATTTTGATCCTTTCGGCACATCCCGGGCAAATCCGGGCGGAAAGAAACTGCCATCAGTTCACATTACACAATCAGGGCAACGAAGAGTTCCGGCAAGCTGCACGGGAAATTCATTCGTTGCTGTTTCCGGAAAAAGCAACGGTATATCCGTCAGACAGGGAGAGTCCTTATGGCACCACAGCCTTACCTTCGGCCCGGTTATCTGCGTGAAGTAACAGTTCCCGCAGAATTTCAGGCTGAAACACCGCTACCGCCCGGCAAACGTTTATGGAATCAGAGCTGGTTAAGGAAGTCGGTGCTGGTTCTGCTATTACTGATGGTATGGGAACTGATCGCCCGCTGGCAGAATAACAGTCTGATGTTTCCGGGGGTTATCGATACTCTGAGAGCATTCAGTGAGGATATGTTAAGCGGAGTATTACCAGAGAAAATACATAATTCCCTTACCCTGCTCATTCAGGGATACCTGATTGGCAGTGTATTATCGCTGGTCTTCAGTGCCCTTGCTGTCAGCAGCAGAGCAGGCAGAGATTTACTGAGTACACTGACGGCAATGCTGAATCCGTTACCGGCGATTGCTTTGCTGCCGCTGGCCCTTTTATGGTTTGGTTTAGGAAGCAGCAGCCTGATATTTGTGATCGTTCATTCGGTTGTCTGGCCAATAGCCTTAAACACCAGCGCCGGGTTTAACAGTGTTTCTGAAACCTTACGTATGACCGGAAAAAATTATGGTCTGCGCGGTCCGCGTTATGTCTGGCATATTCTTATGCCGGCAGCGTTACCCTCTATTCTTGCCGGACTAAAAATTGGCTGGGCATTTGCCTGGCGTACCCTGATCGCTGCTGAATTAGTCTTTGGTGCTTCCAGTGGCAGCGGCGGACTGGGCTGGTATATTTTTCAGAACCGTAATGAGCTGTTTACCGATCATGTGTTTGCCGGGTTACTGACAGTCGTGATTATCGGGTTACTGGTTGAAGGCGTGATTTTTGCCGGTATAGAACGGCTGACAGTAAAGCGCTGGAACATCTGATCGCTCTGGCACCAGTCGGGTGGTTTACCCGGTATTTTATTTTCCCTTCTGAATTTTAGATGTACAGACGTCCAGACTTCCGATATAGTCGGCGGATATTAACTCAGGGAGGATATCCATGAAAAAAATAATACTGTCTTCAGCTATCGTTCTGTCAGCATTGCTGCTGAGTGCCTGTAAACAGGATGACCAGAACAGTGTCAGGGTAGCAATTAATGCCGGTCCGGATCAGCAAATCTGGGATACGGTGAAACAGGTAGCGAAAGACAAATATCACCTGGATGTGAATGTCATCACCTTTAATGACTACGTACAGCCCAACGAAGCGCTGCTGAATAAAGATGTTGATGCTAACGCGTTTCAGAGTGTGCCTTATCTGGAAATGCAGGAAAAAGAGCGAGGCTATCCGTTTGTTATCCTGGGTAAGACCTTTATTTTTCCGATAGCTGCCTATTCTTCAAAAATTAAAAACATTAAAGATCTGCCGGACGGTGCCACCGTGACCATTTCCAATGAGTCCACCACGCTGGGCCGCAGTCTGCTGTTGTTACAGTCTCAGGGGCTGATCACGGTAAAACCTGAGGCAGGTTTACTGCCAACGGTGCTGGATATTACCGCTAACCCTAAAAAACTGAATTTTGTACTGGTGGATACTCCGCAGCTGACCCGAACCCTGGATGACCCTAAAGTCTATTTATCGGTCATCAATAATAATTTTGCGTCACTGGCAGGATTATCAGCATCAAAAGACGGATTATTTATGGAAGGTAAAGCCTCTCCTTATCTGAATGTACTGGTTGCCCGTAAAGATAATATTAATGATAAAAAACTGCAGGAACTGAAACAGGCATTCCAGTCACAGGAAGTGCTGGATAAAGCGAATGACATCTACAAAGGTGACATTATTAAAGCCTGGTAATCTTCGCCCGCAGACCCGGCAGTGACCTGACTGCCGGGCTATTTTCTCTCCCTGCTATTTCCTTATTTTCTTTCTTTTTCACCGACAGCCTTCATTTCTTTGACCCGGCCTGCCCGTCAGTATTTTTACGGGGTCTGATGGGCGGAATAAAATAATGTTTTTTTATTTAATTCAGTGATAAATATTGTTTTGTAGCCTAAGATTGACAATGAATGATTAATAATGATTATTGTTTGCATTAACTTATAAATTGTATTTTTTGCGCATATAAAACATGACAATCATTCCCCGTATTTCTTTACTGACCAGTGCTGTTGTCATCGCGCTTCCGGTCATGGCGGCAGAAACTGCTGCCGATAAAACGTCTTCTCCGGCAACCTCTGTCACAGCACCAGTTACCGGGAATAAGGTAACAGTGGTGGGAAACTGGCTGGACACACCGGATATCAGTTCGGTACTGCTCGACCACCCGGGAGCACGAACTTATATCAGTGCGCAACAAATGAGAGAACGGGGAGATGAAACCCTGGCTGATGCACTGCAGGGGGTTCCCGGGGTACAAATCAGGGGCAGTAATGGCACCGGAGGAAGTGATATTTCTCTGAATGTGGGAGTCCGCGGATTGCCTGCCCGGTTGTCACCCCGCTCAACTATCCTGATGGATGGGATTCCGCTGGCGACGGCACCTTACGGTCAGCCACAGCTCTCTATGGCGCCGTTATCGATGGGAAATATTGAGTCTGTGGATGTGATCCGTGGCGGTGGTACGGTACGCTACGGGCCGCAGAATGTGGGCGGTATCATTAACTTTACCACCAAACCGATCCCCGAAAAATTTGGCGGCAGTGCCAGTGTCCAGACCCGCGGAGCAAAAACCGGCGGCCTGAAAACCCTGACCAGTGCCAGTGTCGGGGGGATGACGGACAACAAGAGAGCGGGTGCCGGGATACTGTACTCAGGGCTGCACGGACAGGGATACCGTAAAAGCAACGATAATACGGATATTGACGATTTTATACTGAAAACACAATATTCCCTGACTGAGCAGGATCTGCTACAGGCCAGCTTTCACTACTATGATGCCAGCTCAGGTATGCCGGGCGGGTTAACCCGTTCCGGATATGCGCAGGATCCTTATGCATCGACCCGTAAATGGGATCACTTTGATGCGCGGCGTAAGGATATGTCGTTTAAATATAAACATCAGCAACAAGACCGGCAGCTGGAGGTAATGACCTATTTTACCGATAGCTTCCGGGGCAGTAATATCGAAACGGAGGGCGGAGTGGCCAGGCCCGGCCAGCGGCGTATGATCACCTATCCGCGTCATTATTCGACCTGGGCCATCGAACCGGGTTACTCACAATCGTTCCTGACCGGGGAAATAGCCCAGGAAGTGACTCTCGGTTACCGGTATCTGAATGAAACCATGGACGAAAAAGCCTATCGTTCCGGCTGGTATAATATCGGCAGCCAGTACTCAAGCCCTGCCACTCCGGATTATTATCAGCATACCTCCGGCGGCACCCGTGCTCATGCACTTTATCTGGATGATGCAATTAATGTCGGTGACTGGACAATTACCCCCGGCATCCGTTACGAAAATATCCGTACACATCTGGATAATGGTATTCAGGGTTATCACCGGGAAAAACACTACAGTGAGCCTCTGCCGTCACTGAATGTAATGTACCACCTGTCCGACGAATGGAAGCTGTTTGCCAATACCAATACTTCATTTGGCAGTATGCAGTATTTTCAGCTGAATACGGGCGGAAAAGGTGATCAGAGTGCTGACGGATTAACTGCGGAAAAAGCCCATAGCTATGAGTTTGGTACCCGTTATGACGATACTGTCCTTAAGGCTGAGGCCACGCTTTTCTATATTAATTTTGATAATGAATTGCAGTATGTCAACGATCGCTGGACCAATATGGGGGCCACGCGACATAAGGGGATTGAAACCTCTGTCAGTTATGATCTCGGTGCTCTGAGTCACGCTCTGGAGGGGATCAGCGCCTATACCACCTATACCTACACCAAAGCCGAAGCGATCCGCGGGGCATTTTCCGGTAAAGATCTGCCATTCTATTCCCGGCAGGTCTTTACCGTTGGCGGCCGCTACCAGACAGGCAACTGGACGTGGAATCTGGACAGTTTTGCCCGGTCGAAACAGTATTCTCCGGGCAGCGGTTCCCAATATATTACGCAGGAAAGTGCCGATGGTCTGTACGGTAATATGCCGGGTTATATGGTCTGGAATTTCCGCGGGGCTTATGATTTCGGGGCTGCCTGGAATGGATTAACCCTCGGGGCCGGAATTAATAATCTGTTCGATCAGCAATATTTTACCCGCTCCACGGATCCCAACAGTGGTAAGTATATTGGTGAGCCGCGGACTTATTTTGTTCAGGCCTCAGTCACATTCTGATAATGGCAGGCGCGCCCGGCCTTTTCCGGGCGGAGCGCCTGCCACAGGTATATCAGCGGGAGATCCAGAACACCCCGGAAGTTTTCAGTCCCATAAACTTCTGATGGATTAATGTCAGATCGGCTTGCGGATCAAGGTCTGAGAATAATTGCGGGTGAAGGAATTTTGCTATCACTTCGACAGCAATCACATTCGATGGCAGATCGTAGAACTGGTGATAAATCGCCAGCACCTGATGTTTTTGTACAGCCTGCAGTACATTAAACCCGGTACGGTTCATCAGTCCGGCCAGCTTTTTCTCTGCCAGGGCCGGATCCTGCTGATAACCGAGGGGCACGGATGCTGAAGCTTTACGGTTTCCCTGCCAGTCAGCGCCGGTGAGTAGATAAAAATCCGGATTGAGGGTAATAATCTTTTCCAGACTGACATCACCGCCCATACCACTGAATAATGTCCCCCCGAGGTTGGTCCCGCCTGCCGCCTGAATAAACTCTCCGAGGCTTCCCTGACCAAAAGTACTGCAACAAAAATCCCCCAGGATACCGGCACTGCGTTCAATAAAGACCGTCGGGCGCTGGCGAGGGGTGAGATCTGCCGTGCGCTGTGCTATCAGCGACATCCGCTGGTTATAGAAGTCCAGATACTGACGGGCATTTTTTTGCTGATGGAAAACCTCACCCAGCAGTTCAATACTTTTCACCGTGTTCTGCAGAGGTTTTTGCCGGAAATCGATAAAGATATACGGTATATGCAGGCTGTCGAGTTTAGCGGTAACCCCTTCATCTTTCAGTTTGGCCAGTAAGCCAATATCAAAAATAACCAGGTCTGCTTTTCTGGCGACAGCATTTTCGACATTAAAGGTCGTGGTATAAGGATTAGCGAAGGTCGGAATTGTTTTCAGATCGGCAAAGTTACCGGCAAATGCCGCCATAATATCCGGTGACTTCTTTTGCAGGGAATCATCCCAGGCAGCAATGCTGGCAGAAGGGTCACCTTTAAAGATAATGCTCATTGCCTCAATTGCCCTGGCATCGGCCAGCATAATGCGGTGAGGTACCCGGTTAAGATCGACTTTTCTGCCCAGCAGATCGGTTACCGTATCCGCCTGAGCCTGCTGGCCGAGGGTCATTATCAGGGTCAATATAAAGATCAGTCTGGTCGCTATTTTCATCTCAGTGTGCTGCCTGCCATTGATTACTGTGGTTCCCGCCATCAGGTGTCGTGGCCGGGTAAGGATTCTGCTGACAGAAATATAACATTATCGGCAGTGAAGTGTGAGAAGGGGGGTTACCGGAGTTAATCTGCGGGATTTTTTACCTGGCGGGCGGAGACGGGGCTGATTCCGGTTAACCGCCTTCCGCTGGCAGCTGACCGGAACCGGGGCGGTTATTTACCGCCCAGCACTTTTTGCATCTGTTGTTCGTCGAGTTCACCGACCCGTTTGGCAACAAACAGGGTAGCAACACCGTTCCCGACCAGATTGGTCAGTGCCCGGGCTTCTGACATAAAGCGGTCGATACCGAGGATCAGTGCCAGACCGGTGACCGGCAGGGTACCGACTGCCGACAGGGTTGCGGCCAGCACAATAAAGCCACTGCCGGTGACGCCTGCGGCACCTTTGGAAGAGAGTAATAACACCACCAGCAGGGTGATTTGATGAACAATATCCATCTGGCTGTTAGTAGCCTGGGCAATAAATACGGCAGCCATCGTCAGATAGATAGAGGTACCGTCGAGGTTAAAAGAGTAGCCGGTCGGGATCACTAATCCGACCACGGATTTCTTACAGCCGGCTTCTTCCATTTTTTTCAGCATCCGTGGCAGAACAGATTCTGATGAGGAGGTACCGAGTACAATCAGTAATTCTTCTTTGATGTAGCCGATAAATTTAAAGATATTGAACCCGATATAGCGTGAAATCAGTCCCAGCACGATCACCACAAACAGAATGCAGGTCAGATAGAAACAGACAATCAGCTGGCCCAGCTGTAACAGGGAACCTACCCCGTACTTACCGATAGTAAATGCCATTGCGCCAAAAGCACCGATCGGGGCCAGACGCATGATCATATTAATAATGCCGAAAATAACCTGTGAAAAGTTATCAATCACATTAAAAATCAGGGTTCCGGTTTTACCCAGGCGATGCAGGGCGAAGCCAAACAGGATAGCGAACAGCAGAACCTGCAGGATATTTCCGCTGGCGAAGGCACCGATAACGCTGTTCGGGATAATATCCATAATAAACGACACAATACCCTGCTGCTTCGCCTGGTCGGCATAGGTGGTAATGGCAGACGCATCCAGGCTGGCCGGGTTAATATTCATTCCGGCACCAGGCTGAGCAATATTTACCACAATAAGGCCGATAATCAGTGCCAGGGTGCTGACAATCTCAAAGTACAGCAGAGCAATGGCACCGGTACGCCCCACCGCTTTCATGCTCTCCATTCCGGCGATCCCCGTCACCACGGTGCAGAAAATAACCGGCGCGATAATCATTTTTATCAGCTTAATAAAACCGTCCCCGAGCGGTTTCATCTGGGTGGCAATATCCGGATAAAAATGTCCCAGAAACACACCGATAGCGATGGCAATGAGTACCTGGATGTAGAGGCTGTGGAACAGCGTTTTTTTCATAATGATTCCAGTCAGATAAATATTACGATTATTTTTATAGTTTCAGTCAACTACCTGCTAAAAAGTAACAGCATGTTAATTAAAATCAAATAACATCACAGAGTTGAATGGGGAATTGACGTTTTTATGAACTGACTCGCTTCAGTGAGCCGATAATATTCAGTTATTTAGATATTATCATTCTTCCGCTTAGCAGTATCAGGCTAAAAATAGCCGGAAATAACGGGTCACAGATGAATGAACACTGTGTGCCATGTTACTAAAAACGGGTTGAAGCGTGATAAACACCCTTTAAGCTGGCAGCCGTCACCCGGGGCGGTGATTTACCGGTTATCCTCCGGTATGTATTATTTTTATTTTATCAACGTTGATTTCTGTTTATCAGATCAGGAGAAACCATGAGCCAGTTCCAATCGAAAAAAATTATTTATCGTTCAGGCAGTACTGAACTGGAAGGCGTTCTGGTATTTGATGCCAGCCTTACCGCACCGGCAGCCGGTTTAGTGATGGCACCGAACTGGATGGGGGTGACTGAGGCATCGGTCAGTCTGGCAGAAAAAGCCGCAGCCCGTGGTTATGTGGTACTGATTGCTGATCTTTACGGTAAAGGAGTACGCCCTGGTTCGGCAGAAGAAGCCGGTACGGTCATGATGTCAGTAAAAAACACGGATGAAGAAGTCGGTCGTATGGCCGCGGCTATGCAGGCATTAACGTCTCAGACCGATGCGCCGGTGACTGCCGATAAAGTGGCCGTGTTTGGTTTTTGTTTTGGCGGACATTGTGCGCTGGAACTGGCCCGCAGTGGTGCGTCGCTAAAGGCCGCAATTTCTTTTCACGGCGGACTTGATACCTGTGGCAGCTATGATGCTAAAAACATTAAAGGTTCAGTTCTGGTGCTGGATGGTGCGGGGGATCCGCTGGTGCCACGGGAACAGTTACCGGCATTTGCTCAGGAAATGACCACCGCCAGCGTCGACTGGAAACTGCACAGCTATAAAGGTGCAGTGCATTCGTTTACTGATGTACAGGCTAACGTTAAAGGCGTTGCTGAATATAATGCAGATGTCAGTGCCCGTGCTTTTGCGGCAATGTTTGGTTTATTAGACGAAGTCTTCTGATACCCGGTGTATTACCGCTAACCCCCCTCTGGCATAACGATGCCAGAGGGGGGAAAGGTTACATTTTTATCGATGCCTGCATATAGAAGGTCCGTGGCTGACCGGCATACAGCCCTTTATTATTATCATCGTAAGAACGAATATAGTAAGGCTGATCAAACATATTCTTCACTCCCACGCCGACTTTCAGGTGTGAATACTGCGGACCAAAGTCGTAACCCACCCTTGCGCCCCACAACATATAACCGGCAATTCGGCCGGTACTGCCGTCAGCACTGGCCGCGACGGTATTGGCATTGTCTGCATACTGCCGTGACTGATATTCCCCGTTCAGAGTAAATGACCACTGGCCGGGTGTGTAATCAATACCGACCACGCCTTTATGTTTCGGTGAAAAAGGCACCTGATTACCGTAAGTACTGCCGTGCTCGAGGATCACGGCATTCACATAGGCATAGCTGGCATAAACAGCGATATCTTCCAGTCGCGGAGACAAGGCGGACAAATCATAACGGGCGCTGGTTTCCAGGCCGCTGTGGCGGGTTTTGCCACGGGCAGTGACCGAATCATCCGTCTGATTTGAGTCATACTGATTATTAAAGTTGATCAGGAAAATACCGGCTTCTGCATTAAGATATCCGTCATCGTAACGGGTTCCGGCCTCCCAGGTTCTGGCTTTTTCCGGCTCAATACTGCCGCTGCTGACAGCTTTACCGATTTGGCTGTACTGGACAGTACCAAACGACCCTTCTGTATTGGCATACAGATTCCAGCTGTCTGTCAGATGATAAAGCACGCTGAGCGCCGGCAGAGGAGCATTGTAGCTGATCTTCTGGCGGGTATTTTTTAGCGTATTATTCTGATAAGACTCAATATGCTCAAAACGGATACCCGGTGTAAAAGTCCAGTTGCCGATATCGATCCGGTTATCGGCATAGAATGCATGGGCTTCGGTCCCTGAGCGGGTATCCCTGTCATACGGGCTGGATGCAGAGGGCAGTATGCCCTGAGCAACCGGAGTGTAATAGCGCATTTCATGGCTGGACTCACTGATATAACGGTAGCCCACACTGACTTCCTGCGCCGAAGAACCCAGCAGGAAACTCTGGCTGTAACGGGGTTCTATGCCGCGAACCCAGTATTCCCGCGGGGAGAGTGTAATTTTGCTGCCCTGTTGCAGATAGCCGCTGCGCAGGGTGTGAGTGAAGAAGCCTTGCAGCGTAAATTTATGCTGCATATCGGGCTGGTATTGGTAGCCGACACCGGCCAGTTCTCTGCGTCCCCAGAACTGGTCATAAGGGCGGGTTGATTGCCAGCGATTGGCCTGATAATCCGCCTGGTTCAGGCCGCCGGGCATATCGGCACGGCCATCATAATATTGCAGCAGGCTGGTGAAGGTATTTACCCCGTCAGGCGCATAACGGCTTTTGAGCATAACATCGTCAATGCGGGTTGCACTATGTTCACGCCAGTCGCTGCCGCGGGTACCTGAATAGAGCAGGGCACTGCCAAATCCGTTATCTGCGGTGCCGCCCACCATCAGGTGATGAGTTTCTTTCGGGCTGTTCTGTGACGATGACGGGCTCAGCATCCCTTCGGTTCCCGCGTCAATACCAAAATCTTTCGGTATTGCACGGGTAACGTAGTTAACCACGCCGCCGACATTTTGTGGTCCGTAACGTACCGCACCACCATCGCGAACCACGTCAACCGCATCCATATTCCCCAGAGATACAGGGGCCAGTGACAGCTGTGGCTGCCCGTACGGGGCAAAAGGAACCGGGATCCCATCCATCAGAATGGTCGAGCGGGTTGCCAGCCGCGGGTTTAATCCGCGGATACCAAAATTCATCGCCAGGTCATCACTGCCGGTACCGTTATTTTCCGGTGCATTGACCCCGGGGATACGGTTCATTACTTCACGCAGTGTGGTGGCACCTGTTTTGGCAAAGTCTGCACGGCGGATAACATCCCTGGCCCCGGGGTGTTCAAAGACATCATTTTCACGGGCATCGCCCAGCCAGTCGCCGACCACTGTCATGGAGGTTTCTGCGGTGGTGGTGTCAGGGAGCGGAACCAGGGTCCAGCTGTCGGGCCCGAGGGCTTTTGCCTGTAACTGACTGTCGCGAAGTAATGCCTGTAAGGCATTGATTGCCGTATAATCTCCCTGCAGCCCCTGGCTTTGCTTACCGCGCGTCAGGCTGGCATCAATGGATAATGTGATTCCGCTTTGTGCGGCATACTGGTTCAGAACGTTATCCAGGGTTCCTGCCGGTAACTGATAGTGGCGGATGGCCGGGGGTGTCTCTGCATAACTGCCGGCGCTGAAAATACCTGTCCCTGTCAGCAGACAAATGCGCAGCCACAGAGCCAGAGAATGTGACTGCCTGGTACGGTTCCCGGAAGTGGTATCTGAAGTTTTCATGCTATCTCCGTCATTATTTTTATATCGTCACTGATGGAGTCGAATGAAAAACTAAAAAGGACAACAATAAATACGAATTTTTATGAGAATTATTCAGTTTATTGCACTTATAACGATAATGTATTTTGTAATATATTGAATTTTAACCGGAAGGGCAGAGGCGATGGCTTTAAGCGCGGCATCTGTATTAAACGCCGGAAAAGTACCGCTTAACCTCAGGTCTGCTGCTGATGCGGTACAATGTAATAATCCGGAATGATAGCCGGATAAGGCGGTGATAACACGACTCAGCGGCTGGTCACTGAAACTGATCATACCTTTGACCCAGTCATTGTCATGCGGGTCCGCAGGCCGGAGAGCAGAAAACCCGTCACGCTGAATCAGTAAACTTTCCCCCTGCTGAACCCGTTGCCGTTGGCGGGGATCTTTCTGTAATACGGCTTCTACGACATGTTCACTGACGCTCAGCACAACGTCATTATCGCGCTGTTGTACCGAAAAGCGTGTGCCGAGTGCGGTCAGTAATGCTGGCCGGGTCAGTACCCGAAATGGCCGGCCAGCCGGGTCTTTACCGGTGCTGATGGCAATATCACCATATAACAATTCAACCAGCCGCTGCTGACGATCAAAGCGGACATTGGCGGCACTGTCGCTATTCAGAGCAAACAGGGTGCCGTCGGTCAGGGACTGCTGAAGCATCTGACCTTTAGCCGTGTGATAATCGGCCCGCATAGCTTCTGCCAGTTCAGAATGCCATAACGGCCAGCCGGCAGTGGCTGCACCGGCCAGCATGACAATCCCTTTCAGTACCGAACGCCGTGTTGCCGGGGGATCCTGCAGTAAGCAGCCGGCAGTATGGGCCGGAATGATGTTCAGTTGCTGGCGCAGGGATTCAACCTGTTGCCAGGCCCATTGATTATCCGCATGACCTGAATACCACTGTTGCCACTTTGCCGTTTGTTGTGCTGTGACCTGCGGATCATTTAATTGTGCGTACCAGTATGACGCTGAACGCAGGGCTGTTTTTCGGGCATCAGAAAGGGATGTCTGCATTACAGGCCATGCTCCAGTCTGAAGATCAGACAATGCTCTGTCGCTTTCGCGATATATTTTTTGACGGCGCTGACAGAAACCCCCAGCCGTAAGGCGATATCGCGATACTGTAATCCTTCCAGTTGTGATAACAGAAAAGCCCGGCGTGCTTTGTCACTCAGGGTATCCAGCATCTGATCCAGCAGTTGCAGGGTTTGCAACTGTATCTGCCGGCATTCCGCAGAAGGAAGCTGGTCATCGGGTAAGTTAGCCAGCATGTCGAGATAGTTTTTTTCCAGCGCCTGGCGACGGAACAGATCCACCATGACGCGTTTTGCAACGGTACACAGAAACGAACGCGGGTCACGAATAGTGTCGCGCTGCCGGGAACCCAGAATCCGGACAAAGGTATCCTGTGCAATATCTTCTGCGTCAAAAACCGAGTGCATTTTTCGGGTCAGCCATAACGTCAGCCAGCCATAATGTGTATGGTAGAGTGTATCAACGGTCAGGCCGGACGGTGGTATGGCAGAATCGGTCATCACAATAAACATCGCAGCTAAATATCAGACGGCATATTAATATGCGAATAGTTATCATTTCAATGATGTTACCGAAGTTTCTTACTCCCGGACAAGCCTGGCCACGCGGGTACTGATGATCATAAAAGTGTCATCTCTGGTACCTACTATGTCTGCCATCTTTCACAGAGAGCGAATCCGAACCCGATGAAAAACCTGTTAAAAGCACTGCCGCTGATCGTATTACCGCTGGTCACTGTAACGTCTTATGCGGCAGAAGCACCTGCCCTGTGTACCCCGAAAGCGTATGAAATGGCGCTGCGTTATCAGCAAAAATCGGCAGAGATAATGGCTCTGCAGTTACAAACCTATAAATTTGCCCGTCAGGATTTCCTGCAGAAAGCCGCGCACTTAGCGTCTCCGGAAAAAGCAGCGGTGGTGATGGATCTCGATGAAACTGTGCTGGATAATTCGCCGCTGCTGGTCAGAGATATGGAAAATTGTCATGACTATACCCGGTGGGATACCTGGGATGCGTGGGAGAAATCAGGGCACCCGGGCCTGATTCCGGGGGCGAAGGAATTTTTGCAGACAGTCAGCGATAAAAAAGTCCGTATTTTTTATGTCTCGGACCGCTCTCAGGCAAATAAAAATCAGACCCTCGCGACCCTGAGGGACTTAGGTCTGCCTCAGGTCTCTGATGACAGTGTGCAGCTGGACACTGCCTCTAAACAGGTGCGCAGAGAGGCCATCCGTCAGCATTACCAGATCATTATGCTGTTCGGGGACAGTCTGCCGGACTTTTCTGCACAATTTAAAAATAAAAAAACCACCGAACAGCAACGTCAGCTAGTGCGTGATAATGAAGCACATTTCGCTGATGACTGGATCATACTGCCTAATGCGGCCTATGGTTCGTGGTCACAGGCTTCCCTGAATGCCTGGAAACAGTAAGCTGCATTATTTTTGTGCACTGTGGCGGGATATTGATCAAACCCGCCAGCGACGAGCACTGAAAACAGGCCCTCAGACACCTGGCGTAACTTTTGCATCATTCCTTACAGGCTTCTTTCTGTAAGGTAATTGATATCGTGTCTGAATCATCCGGTGAGTATGAACACGAGGCAGTCCCTGCGGCTGCCCGCAAAAGTCTGTTTTCTGTCGCAGTCGTGTGGGCCGGTTTCCCGATGGTGATGGTGGGTGCTTTTGTCGGAGCACAAATTGTCACCAGTCTCGGCTTTATCCGCGGTATGCAGGCGATCATCACCGGCAATATTATACTTGCAGTGTATGTTGCCTGCCTGAGTGCTCTGGCGGCAAAGCAGGGGAAAACCTTTGCCTTAAGTTGCCGGGAAATCTTCAGTCCTGTGGGGGCGAAACTGATTGCGGTATTTCTTTCCGGGCTGGTGGTCGGCTGGTTTGCAGTGCAGACCGGGCTGGCAGGCCATGGACTGAATAGTCTGCTCGGATGGCCTTCAGGCTGGTCAGTGGTGGCGGCAGGTGCAGTATTTACGCTGCTGTCAATGGCCGGTATGCAAATGCTGAAACCGGTCAGTATTATCTCTATCGTGCTGTTTATTATTACCGGTGCTGTGAGTGTGGGACTTAATTTCCGGCACCATAGCTGGCAGCAGGTGCTGGACTATACTCCGCCTTCCGGCCATAGCCTGGCTCTGGGTATTGGCGTTACGATGGCTATTTCGGTGTTTGTTGACTCGGGAACGCTGACCGCAGATTTTACCCGCTGGTCGAAAACACCTTTCCAGGCGGTTATTGCGTCTCTGGCAGCTTTTCCTGTGGCGAATATCCTGCCGATGTTACTGGGCGGGGTGGTTGCCGCCACCGGTGAGGCGACTGATGGTGATTTTGCCCATTTACTGGCCCGGTCCGGTTCCTTATTTGCGGTATTTGCCGCAGTATTCTTCGTGATTAACTGTGCTTCGGTCGCGACGCATGGCTTATATAATGCCGCCTCTGGCTGGAGTTCGGTGATCCCACTGAGTTTCCGCCAATTAGTTGTCCTTTTAGGGATCTCGGGGACTGGCCTGGCACTGGCCGGGATCAGTAACTGGCTGGTGAACTGGTTAAGTTTACTGGGTATTGTGGTGCCGGGGATCGGTGGCGCGATCATTGGCTGGATGATTGCCGGACAGGGACGTTATGCGCCGGGTTGCTTGCTCAGTAGCTGGCTGTTTTCTGTTATCTGCAGTACGGTGTGTTATCTGAAAGCAGCGCAATATTCTGTCGCGATGGTTTCTATTCTGTCCGCCGTTCTGTTCTGCGTGTGTGCCTTAGGAGTTCACACCCGCACAGCCCGTCAGCGTAGTTTCTGAGGCCGACAGCACCGGTCCCGCTTTCCGGGAACGGTGCTGTCGGGAGATCAGCGAAGCTCGTAATCATTAAATATCATCGTGCTGTCGCCTCCATCGGTAATCCCGGTCTCTCCCGGATAAGTCAGAAACGCATCCCCCTTATGTACCAATAACTCTCTGTCATTATTAGGTTTTCCTGGTTCACTGATCAGAACATGTCCTTCGGTGAAGAACACCCGCACCCCCGGCCCGTGTTGCCGGTAAGGCGTGGTGCTCTCTCCCGGCTGCAGGGTGACTTTCCAGCCCCTGACCGTTGGTTTATCCAGGACCTGGCTGAATTGCGGCAGAGCGGGGCGGCGTGCTTCAGCAAAATGCAACGGGCCGTGCTGGCGGATTTCAAACGCTACCTGCTGGTTGACTGTCTGACCGGTATTGGTGACTTTATCAATATCCTGTTTTCCCTGATGAGCACCAAACTTCACGTTACCACTTGCCATTACGCTGCTGACCGGCGGCTTATCGGGATAAGCAATCGTGACCGGACTGCCATCAATGTGGGTATTCACATAATCAAGGTGTTGCTGGTGGAAAAGGGTGGAGACCCCCGGCGGGATCATCACCCGCATCACCGTGAGATACTGATTTTCCAGGATCACATGGTGCAGAGGTTCGAGGTGAGTCGGGACGACTTTTTCTGCCGCCTGACTGATTAGCGGCATACTTAAGGTGGCAAGCAGCAGACCCGGCAGGCATCGCGTTTTTTTCGGCATCTTAACACCCTCATGAATAATCACTTTTAATACCGTTGGTTAACCTTCTACCACTGTGACCCAGTTGGCACCTTCAGCGGACGGATAACGCGAGAGCAGTGTCAGTTCACCGGAGTGCTGATCAATGTGGTACAGAGAAAAGTGGTCAGACTGCAGGCCGGTTTCAATCAGGAAACGGCCACTGTTATCAATGGCAAAACCGCGCGGGAGTTTTTCGGTATGAATACTGCGGATTAAATGCAGGCTTCCGTCCCGCGGGGAGACTGAGAACGCTGTCAGCAGACTATTGGTGCGTTCAGTGGAGTAGAGGAACTTCCCGTCAGGAGTCATATGGATATCGGCCTGCCAGATGCGTGGTTTCGGGGTATCGGGCAGGTCAAAATCGCCGGTCAGTGGCCTGGCTTCGCCTTTCTGCATCGTGGCGGCGATTTCCGGTGCAATAGAAGGCGTGGCTTCCTGTGGTGTCACGGTACCATCCCTGTTCAGTTTCAGCTTCTGAATATTACCGGCCATCTCTGTGAGCAGATAAATATAATGGTTACCGTCGTCCGCCGGCCGCGGGGCAAAGATAAAGTGACGCGGACCGGTGGCAGCTTCATGCTGAATATTGACGGCGGGTGGTGTTGCCGGAGTGACTTTGCCGCTGTACGGATCAAAACGATATTGTAAGAACTGGTCAGCACCCAGCAGTGATACATATAAAAACTGGTTCGTCGGGTCAGTCTGAATACAGTGAGCGCGTTTACCCGTATGGACAATCTGTACCGGAGGTGCTTCGGGCTGTCCTTTGTCATTGATGCGATTTACCGTAAACAGGTCCCCGCCGTACGAAGCTGATAACAGGTAATGCCCGCTGCGATCCAGTGATATATAGGCCATGCTGTCCTGCAGAGGCGTTTCGCCGGCAGGTGTCAGTGTTCCGTTATCCGCAATGTGCCAGCTCATTACCCGATAAGGCTTGCTGCGGATAGCTGCGTACAGAGTTTTTTTATCGGGTGATACCACGGATGACATCACTTGTTTTGCCGCAGGATAGGTAGCGACAGGCTGCATCGTCTGACTGTGCTTATCCAGCGCCCAGGCAGAGATTGTCCCGCTTGCGGCATTGGAAATATAGACAAAGGTCTGTGGTGTTGCGGCGGCACTGGCAGCCACAGAACATAAGCCGACCAGGGCCGCAGTGAATAATATCTTTTTCATTCGGAACCTCATTGATGGGGTAAATGGCGTGATCCGCTGACAACAATATCAGTAAGTACTTCCCGGCCGGGCAACAGGCTGGGGGGACTGCGGGTCTCCGCCACCGAGATCCAGTGGCTCAACTTTGCCCATAATGAACATAAAAGTGATGGCACCAAACAGACAGATACCACCCGCCACCACCAGCGGAACCACAAAAGAACCATGGCTGATACTCAGCATCACCCCCGTAAAGGAGGCGGTCACAATCCCCGCGAGGTTACCGGCAAAGTTCTGGATCCCGCCCAGTGTGGCGACATAACCGGAGCCCGGAGCCACGTCAGCTGGCAGAGTCCAGATATTAGCGGCGGTAAAGGCCAGTCCGGCGTAGGTCAGGGAAAATAACGTCAGGATCAGGGGGATGCTTGAGGTGAATGCGGCAAAGGCGATCACCGAAGAGAGTAGCATACCGGCAATTAAACAGGTCTTACGGGCAGCCGTCAGGCTGAAGCCTTTATTATATAACCAGTCAGAAGTCAGCCCGCCCAGCAGACTGCCGGGGATCCCCATCAGCGCAGGGATAGCACCGAGGGTACCCAGTTCTTTCAGGGAGAAGCCCTGTGACATTGTCAGGTAAGTGGGAAACCAGGTGACGAAGAAATAGGTGGCAAAGTTCATACAAAAGAAGCCAATCATCATGCCCCACACGGTACGATGGCGGAACAGTGTCCTGAGTTTTATTTTTTCATCGGGGCTGGAAATGACCATCTTACGGTCTTCGAGCAAATTCTGGCGTTCTGTTTCATCCAGTCCCTGTTTTTCTTCGGGGTCACGATAAAACATCAGCCAGATAACGACCCAGACTAATCCCAGCGCCCCGGTAACCACAAAAGAGGTTTCCCAGTCCCGGGCACTGATCAGCCAGGCGACCAGAGGCAATGCCAGCGCACTGCCTGCCCGCGGACCGGCATCAAAGATACCACTGGCGGTGGCCCGCTCTTTTTTGGCAAACCAGCAGGCGACAACCTTAGCACAACCGGGATTACCGCCGGATTCACCGACCCCCAGTAACAACCGGGAAATAAAAAGTGAAGTAAAACCGCGGCCAAAGGCGGTGAATACGGTGAAAAGTGACCACCAGCCGACGGCGACCGCCAGGCCGATACGGGTACCCAGCCGGTCAATAATGCGCCCGGCAGGAATTTGCATCAGTGCGTAGGTCCAGAAAAAGGCACCGAGGATCAGCCCCATCGAGGTATCATCCAGCCCGAGATCTTTTTTGATATGCGGTGCCGCAATCGCCAGATTTATCCGGTCGATATAGTTGATTGCGATGGCAAAAAAGCAGAAAAGTATCATCATCCAGCGTATTTTTGGGTACTTGCGCATGAGATTTTCCTTTACAATTATCACCCGTCAGTTATGTCTGCTCTGGTGTGACTTGTTATATGCAGGGTAGGCAGAGAGATGATTTGGCATCATCAGTTTGTTAATGAATGGTAAATTTTGTATCTCTGTTATATTTAATTAACCCAACTCATTAACATTACGTAAAGTAAGCGATTACAAATACCAGTCAAGGTCAAAGTAAGCGCTTTCATTGCACTGGCCGGTTTCTGTATAAAATTTGTGGAGAGCATCACTTTTTAGGAGATGGATGATGGCTGATAAAATCACCCCGGCACGAGTTTCTCTGGAAGATGTCGCCCGGTTGTCCGGTGTATCAACGGCGACCGTCTCCCGGGTACTTAATGGCAGTGCTATTGTCCGGGAGTCAAGAAAAACAGCGGTCGAAAAGGCCTGTAAAGAGCTGGGCTATGTGATTAATCGCGCCGCCAGAACGCTGGCTTCACGTAAAAGTATGACCATCGGGGCGGTGGTCCCGACCCTGGCAATTGAAACCTTCTCCCGGCCGATTGATGCTTTCCAGAAAATTATTCATCAGCAGGGCTATACCCTGCTGCTGGCAAACTCAGATTTCGATATGGATACTGAGCTGAATGAAGTTAATAAATTGCTGGAATATGGTGTTGATGCACTGATGCTGGTGGGGCATACCCACCACCCGCAGCTATGGAAGCGCCTGCAACAGCACCCGATCCCCTGTATTCAGACCTTTTCTATCGATCCGCAGCGACCGGCAGTGGGTTATGACAGTATTCTGGCCTCACAGCAATTGCTGCAACACCTTCTGGCGCTGAAACACCGGCATTTTGCGGTGATATTCGGCAGTCCGCCGTCAAATGATCGCCTGTCAGAGCGGCTGGAAGGGATCCGTCAGGGGCTGCAGCATGCCGGTTTATCTCTGGCTGCAGAGAATTGTATCGAAAATGCTTTCACGATGAATGATGCCCGCCAGGCAATGTTCCGTCTGCTGGACGGACCACAGCCACCGACGGCGGTGATTTGCGGTAATGATTTACTGGCATTTGGCGCAATGCGTGCAGCAAAAGAACGGTATTTACGTATTCCGAATGATATCTCGATCACCGGATTTAATGATTACGAATTCGCTGAGCATCTGGAGCATCCGTTAACCACCATGCGGGTGGATTTGGCAGGTATAGGCCGTTTAGCTGCCAGTTACCTGCTGGCCACCCTGAACGGTCATCCTGCAGAGTCCCTGTCCTGTGTTACCCCGCAGCTGATTATTCGCGGCAGTACCGGTTCGGCTCCGCAATAGTCGGCTGGTCAGAAAACCGGCCTGCAGGCCGGTTACAGGTCCTTATCAAACCAGGGACCGCGACGCAGATAACTTTTATTCAGCGCCGCCGGGGTTGTTATGCCCACCAGCGCCATATCCCGGTCAATTTCATCTCTCAGGATATGCATGGCATGTTCGATGCCGGCTGTCGCTCCGACAACACTGGCATACAGAAACGGGCGTCCCAGAAATACGAAGTCAGCACCCAGCGCCATTGCTTTCAGTACATCCGTACCACGGCGGATCCCGCTGTCAATAATGACTTTCATTGTCCCTTTACCGGCAGCTATTTCCGGCAGGGTATGCAGCGGCGGCACCGTATAGTCCAGTTGCCGGCCGCCGTGATTAGACAGGATCACCGCATCGGCGCCACAGTCACGGGCGATAAAGGCATCGGCCGGGGTCATCAGGCCCTTAATTACCAGGTTACCTTTCCAGCGGCGGCGTATAGCTTCAACATGTGTCCAGTTCAGTTTGTCCCTGGCGTGGGTGTTACGTACTTTGTTCGACATCATCGGCGGGCCGCGCTCAGCATCTGTGTTTTCAAAATGCGGAGCCCCGTGACGCAAATAGGTTTTTGCCACTGTCCCCAGCAGCCAGCGGGGGCTGGTCGCACTCTGCCACATCACTTTGGGAGTGATCCGGATCGGCATACTGAAACCGCTGCGCGTATTGTGTTCACGGTTACCAAGCATAGGGGTATCTCCGGTAACCACCAGTGTCTGGTAACCCGCCTGTTCCACCCGCCCGATCAGCCGGTCAATCCGCGGCTGATCACCTGCCAGATAGGCCTGAAACCAGGCATCCGGATTTTCTGCAATCACATCTTCCAGCCGGATAAGGGATGATGCACTGAGGATCATCGGGACATCCATAAGTCTGGCGGCCCGCGCCAGATGCATATCTGCCCGGTAAGAAACAAAAGATGCCCCGCCCAGCGGGGCGATACCAAAGGGATGCCGCCAGTGCTTACCGAACAACCCGGTACTCTGGTCTCTTCCTGAAACATCACGGAACATCCGTGGAAGAAAAGCATATTGCTGATAGGCCTCAAAATTCCCGCTAATCCCGCGGCCGGTTTCGACACCGCCTGCGACATACTGATAAATCATCTCTGGCAGGCGTTTTCTGGCATGACGTTCAAAATCGTCGAGCGCCAGTAAATCGCGAAACTGATGCGCAACGGTGTTTGCCGGGCGGGACTGGCTCACAGGCGTTGCTGACGATTTTTCCCGGGGGGCGGGAGTAAGAGATACGGTCATGAAGTAGTCATCCTTAGGGCCGATAACAGACCGGCGCTGATGTTGAATGTAAGCGATTACAAAAATACCAGTAACACTCTGTGCTGCCGGAATGTAAATTAACATCCTGTTCATATTTTTTTGTGACACCCGTCACCATAATAACTTTTTTGTAAGCCATTACATTTGATATCTGCAGTAGAATCTCCAGTGAAATGAGCAGATTTTTTTCTGATTCACCCTGACCCGGAGGACCGGATGACACAACGGATAGCCTTACTGCATGCCACTCCTGTAGCAATGGCGCCTGTTCACCGTGCTTTTGAACAGCGATGGCCTGAGGCATTACTGGTTAATTTACTTGATGACAGCCTGACGACTGACCGTGCCAAAGAAAAAGCACTCTCTGCTTCATTATGTGATAGGTTTGTTAAATTCGGTCACTATGCATATGCTTCCGGTGCGTCGGCGATATTAGTCACCTGTTCGGCCTTTGGCCCGGCGATAGAACTGCTGGCCGAACAGCTGCCAGTTCCGGTACTTAAACCGAATGAAGCCATGTTTGCCGAAGCGTTAAATGCCGGAAAACGTATTGGTATGCTGGCAACCTTTGCCCCCGCAGTTGTCACTATGGAAGCAGAATTTGCGGACTATGCCAGACAACAAAACAGTGATGCCACCCTGAAAACCCTGGTGGTGGAGGATGCAATAGATCTGTTACGCCGCGGCAATGCGCACCAGCATAATCAGCTGGTGGCTGACAGGGCCCCGGAACTGGCCGACTGTGATGTCATTATGCTGGCCCATTTTTCCACCTCCGGGGCATTAACGGCGGTGCAGGAAAAAGTCAGCACTCCGGTGCTGACGGCTCCCCATGCTGCAGTACAGGCTTTAAAACAACGAATATCAGGCTGATTTTTCTCTGATTGTGTCGGACAGATCGATAACAGGGTGGAGGACAGTGATGGCGGGAAAACACCATGAATAGTTTACTTCCCTGCCTGTTGTTGCTGCTGATCGGAGCACTGGGCATGATTGGCCACAATATGGCGGTGGTTTATGCAGCAGTAATTCTGCTGGTCATCAGGATCACTCCGCTGGCCCGCTTTTTTCCGTTTATCGAAACTCAGGGTGTGAATATCGGCATTATTATTCTGACGGTGGGTGTAATAGCCCCGCTGGCTAATGGCGATATGACACTGCGGGCCCTGGTCCGTACCCTGGCTGACTGGAAATCTGTCGCTGCAATTGTGATTGGTATTTTCGTGTCCTGGCTTGGCGGGCGGGGGGTTTCTTTTCTGTCCCTGCAACCGGGCATTGTTGGCGGTTTACTGGTTGGCACAATTATCGGTGTGGCTTTTTTTAGGTTCATCGCACCTTAGCGTGAATTAATAGAAAACGGCGGTAAAAGTGGTTAGTTTTGTATTCGCCAAAA
>NZ_JAERJS010000033.1:0-36651 GCF_018257525.1 Tatumella sp. JGM130
CACGCCCTGCGGGTGGCCTGCGGCCATACAACAGGCTGTGTTGTCGAACCCTGCGAGGGTTCTCACCCTCCCGGGCCAGTGCTCGCTGAAAGCAATAAAAAAGCCTGAACTTTCGTTCAGGCTCTCTTAATAAATGATGGCGGTGAGGGAGGGATTCGAACCCTCGATACGTTGCCGTATACACACTTTCCAGGCGTGCTCCTTCAGCCACTCGGACACCTCACCACATTTTTTCTGTCGACCGCTGTAGCGGCTAACGGGGCGGTACTATAGGGAGTCGGCCGCAAACGGTCAAGATTTTTTTTATTCTTTTGTTTTATTCGCTTAACTACTGAGCTTGTTGATGCAATTGACCGCAAGGTGATGGTATTTTATTCAGCGGACGGTCAGTAACCTCAGTCTTTAACCTGCTCAGCAAAGCGTTTACGTAATTTCTGTAACTTTGGCGGGATTACCGCCAGACAAAAACCGTTGCGCTGGCCGGCACCATCCCAGTAATTCTGATGGTAGTCTTCGGCAGGATACCATGTCCGGAGCGGTTCGATGGTGGTGACCACCGGTGCAGAGTGTTCTGCTGCGGCACGCTGAATGGCTTCTCTGGCTGCGGCTTCCTGCTGCGGGTTGTCAGGAAAAATAGCTGATCGGTACTGTGTCCCGATGTCATTTCCCTGACGATTTAACTGAGTAGGGTCGTGGGTAGCAAAACTGATATCCAGTAAATCTCCGTAACTGACGACCGCAGGATCAAAACCAATCCGGATAGCTTCTGCATGTCCGGTAGTACCTTCACATACCTGCTGATAGACTGGGTTTTCCGTGATCCCCCCCGTATAGCCGCTTTCGACGGATTCAACCCCGTTAATGCTTTTGAATACCGCTTCAGTACACCAAAAACAGCCACCGGCAATTACTGCATACTCTATTGTCATCGTACATTCCTCTGTTTACTGCCGAATAATGATTGTCACTATATCAGATATGTGCAGTATGCTGTTTTTCAAGTCTCATTATCTCCTGTTGCAGACGACAGTCTTCCGGAAAACAGGATAATGACAGAATCCGGCTATTACTGGCCGTTATATCGGTGAACCAGAAAGTCAGTATCACTGCAGATAAAGCATTAACCATCCTCTGTAATGAATCATCTGCAGAGGACAATCAGAAAATTACAGCGCAGTATTTTGATAACCCCCCTCGAAAGATTGCATTATTTATAACCAGAATCGGGCAATGTAAATTAACTGGCTGTATCTCTTTACAGGATAAACTCATAGCTCATCACCGCACTGAATAGTGATGTAAAAATCTTATATGCTGTCCTGCCGGTAGTAACTGCCACAAACAGTACCTGTACGCAAGGTAATGCCATTATTTTTTATATCAATGCCGGTTGATGCTGGCAGGTTAAAATAATTAATTTCAGAATTGATCGATTTTGTTTAATAAAGGCATTGATTTTAGCAGGTGAATAATCGTCGTACTTTCTCTATTGAAATAGTCATGCAACGGAAGGCGTTATTTTAAGAATAATGTTTTATCTTTAGCGCCGGGTGGTATAACCTTCTGCTTGCTAACACAAATTGTCGTTTGAATATTTATTCATGTAAAAGAATAAGTATCTCTTGCTTTCGTAAGAAGTGAATGAGAAATTTAATTTAACATTACACACCCCATTGCCGCGGCAGTGGATTTGTTATTAATTGTTTCAACAGGCTGATCGCAGTTTTTGATAAAAAAATAAATGGGTTTCATTACTCTCAAAAGAGAGTGCTGTAAATTTCGAAATGATCTGGGTCAATTATTAAGATGAAACAACCGTGAAAGTTATTGTGCGCGTTACTGACAGAGGTTAAATTCTAATAAGATAAATCCCATAAAAAAGGAAAAAATAACTTCGTATTCTCTCACTAAACTCAGAAGTTGCGGTTTATTATACTGTTTCCGAAAGCTTTTTAATTATTTAATCTTGTAATTAAGTTCATGAAAGATAAGTTTCACGGATGAATATACCCCGGAAAACCAGTGCACGGCTTGCCGGGCCTTTAGGTTCACAATTTATACAGCAGGAAAGAAAAATGAATACAACTAACCTGGTGAAACATATTTATGATGTTAACCTTTCATATTTACTTCTGGCCCAGCAATTAATTAGTCAGGATAAATCCTCAGCTATGTTCCGTTTAGGGGTTGATGAGTCAATGGCGAATAAACTGGCTGAACTTACTTTACCCGAACTGGTTAAGCTGGCTGAGACAAATCAGTTGATATGTAAGTTACGGTTTATAGATTATACGATTATTCAGCAGCTGACGCGTGAATCCCGGGTGGATGATATGCAGCAAATCCATACCGGAATTATGCTGGCCAGTGAACTTTTACAATCCGTTTCTTAGAGATTATTCGGGCCAGATTCAGGAGGTAAATATGAAAGTACATAGCGTTATACGTGAAGGTCATGATATCCAGCTGGCGATTGACCTGATCCGCCTGGGAGCACGGTTGCAATTGCTTGAAAGTGAGACCGTACTCAGCCGCGGACGTCTTATCCGGTTATATAAGGAAATCAAGGGTTGCCCGCCGCCGAAGGGGATGCTGCCGTTTTCCACCGACTGGTTTATGACATGGGAACATAATATTCATGCGACCGTATTCTTTCACGCATGGTTATTTATGCAGAAAACACATCTGCTTAATGGTGTCGATGGGTTGATTGCTGCCTATCGTCTGTACCTGGAACAATGTCCTCCCGCAGATACAGGACCACTGCTGGCACTGACCCGCGCATGGACATTGATCCGTTTTGTGGATAGCGGAATGCTTGAACTGGCAGCCTGCCGCTGTTGCCACGGACAGTTTATTAATCATGCTCATCAGCCTAAGGGGAGCTTTATTTGCAGTTTATGCCAGCCCCCTTCCAGGGCGGTGAAAAAACGTAAACTTCCGCAGACACCTGCCGATAACATCGTATATATGCGGGGTGAAGAAATAAAAATATGATCATTATCTGATCTGTTTATTCTCCGTAATGTGATAACTATATTTTTTATTAGTTTTTAATAATATCAATATAATCAAAATCCGCAAAATATACCGATGACGTAAGGGGTCTCCGTGTTAATTATTCTGGGATATATAGTGGTTATCGCCTCAGTGCTGGGAGGCTATGTTCTGGTTGGCGGGGAACTGGGGGTATTATATCAGCCTTCTGAGCTATTAATTATTGGCGGGGCAGGGGCAGGTGCTTTTCTGGTTGGGAATAATGGTAAGTCAGTATTAAAAACACTCAGAGCTCTGCCATTATTACTGCGAGGCTCGAAATATACGAAAACGCATTACCTGGATTTAATGACGTTGTTATTTATTCTGTTATCTAAGGCCCGTCAGCAGGGAGTGCTTGCTCTGGAGAAGGATATCGAAAATCCGGCGGAGAGTGAGATATTTACTCAGTACCCACGTTTGCTGAATGATCAAATGGTGACTGACTTTATGACCGATTATTTGCGCTTGATTATCAGCGGTAATATGAGCGCATTTGAGATTGAATCTCTGATGGATGAAGAAATAGAAACCTATGAACATGAAAGTGATGCACCGGCACAAAGTATAGCGATGGCAGGTGACGGTCTGCCTGCATTTGGTATTGTGGCGGCTGTAATGGGGGTGATTCATGCCCTGGCGTCAGCAGATCGCCCGGCAGCCGAGCTGGGCGCGTTAATTGCTCATGCCATGGTCGGGACATTTCTTGGTATTCTGCTTTCCTACGGATTTATTACCCCGCTGGCCGCGGTGCTGCGGCAGAAATATGCCGAAAATATAAAAATGATGCAGTGTATTAAAATCACGCTGCTATCCAATATGCATGGTTATCCGCCACAGATTGCCGTCGAGTTCGGCAGAAAAGTGCTGTATTCAACGGAACGACCATCCTTTACTGAACTTGAAGATCATGTACGTGAAAACAAATCTGTAAATAAAACATCAGCGGAAGCAGATGTATGAAACCTGACGAACGCCAGATAGTGGTGGTGAAAAAAAGAAAGTCGTCGGGCCACCATGAAAGTCATGGCTCCTGGAAAATTGCTTATGCCGATTTTATGACGGCAATGATGGCCTTCTTTATGGTGATGTGGCTGATTGCTGTATCCACCCCGAAGGAGCTGCAACAGATTGCTGAATATTTCAAAATGCCACTGCGGGTGGCATTATCCGGCGGACAACGCAGCAGTGACAGTGTCAGTCCGGTACCTGGCGGAGGCAATGATATTACGCAAAAACAGGGTGAAACCTTAAAGACGCCTCGTAAAACAGACAGTAAACATCAGCGTGATGTACAGCAGCTCAAAAAACTGAAAAAAGAGCTGGAAAGTTTGTTACTCAATGATCCGCGTCTGAAAGCACTACGGCCCCATTTATTGATTACTGTCGTCAGTGGCGGGTTACGTATTCAGATTATCGATAGTAAACAACGGCCAATGTTTTTGCTGGGCAGCGCTGAGGTTGAACCCTATATGCGCACTCTGCTGCAGGCTATTGCACCTGTGCTGAACGATGTGCCCAACAAAATAAGTATTGCAGGACATACAGATGATTTTCCTTATCAGGACGGAGAAAAAGGTTTCAGTAACTGGGAATTGTCGGCAAACCGTGCCAACGCTTCGCGCCGTGAACTGGTGCGTGGCGGCCTTAATCAGGGAAAAGTACTCCGGGTAGTTGGTATGGCTGACACTATGAAGCTGAAAGATCTTCAGGGTGATGATGCAGAAAACCGTCGTATCAGTTTGCTGGTAGTGAATCAGGATGCGGAAGAAGCTATCGAGAAAGAAAACCGGGAAGAGCAGGCAATTACTATTTCAGACCCGTCTGAGCTGAGTCAGCATACCAGTGCCGTAGTTCCGGTACCTGCACCTGACACAGTGCCTGCCATCGCCAGGAAAGGGACAAACAGTTTCCGGATTCAGCAACCGGCGGGTGTTTCTGGCCGTAGCAGCACAGTATCGTCAGCGATTATACCTTCGGATAAATAAAGGCAGCTTACGTGACAATGGATATCAGTGATTTTTATCAGACCTTTTTCGATGAAGCCGATGAATTACTGGCGGATATGGAACAGCATCTGCTGGCACTTGACCCGGCGACTCCGGAAGCCGAGCAACTGAATGCTATTTTCAGAGCGGCCCATTCGATCAAAGGCGGAGCAGCCACTTTCGGTTTCACTGTGCTACAGGAGACGACCCATATTCTGGAAAATATCCTCGACAGTGCCCGCCGTGGTGAACTGGCGCTGAATAGCAGTATTATCAATACGTTTCTGGAAACCAAAGACATTATGCAAGAACAGCTGAATGCCTATAAAACTGCGCAGCAACCCGATGAAGAAAGCTTTAGCTATATTTGCCAAATGCTGCGGCAGATAGCCCTGGGTGTTACCGGCGATCCCCCTCCGATAACGGACCAGGTCTGCGGGCAAACAGTAGCCGCAGAGACCCATACTGAACCTGCGACAGGGACAACATCGGGCAGCGAGCCCCTGCCGCTACGTATCCGGCTGGAGTCTTTGAAAACCAATGAAGCTGAGACCCTGTTAAACGAAATACGACATCTGGGAAATGTGTCGGATGTGGTACAGCAACCCGGCAGTATTGAAGCGACAGTGCAGGGAGTCAGTGCCGATGATTTACTGGCGGTGCTCTGTTTTGTGGTTGATGAGCAGCAAATACATTTTGTTTCGCCCGGCGAATCCCATCCGCCGGTCAAAGAGAGCAGAGAGAATACGGATGATGTTGTGCCTGCGAAAGCCGCACGCCATCAGGCACCGGTCGTAAAAGCCAGCGAGTCTACCAGTATCCGGGTGGCTGTTGAGAAAGTTGACCAGCTGATTAATCTGGTAGGAGAACTGGTGATTACCCAGTCGATGCTGCAGCAGCATGCCAATACGCTTGAGCCGGGCGTACACGGAGACCTGCTGAACAGTATGAGCCAGCTGGAACGTAACGCCCGGGATTTACAGGAGTCGGTAATGTCTATCCGGATGATGCCCATGGAGTATGTATTCAGCCGTTTTCCGCGGCTGGTGCGTGATCTGGCCGCGAAACTGGATAAGAAAATTGAGCTGACATTACAAGGCAGTTCAACGGAACTCGATAAAAGTCTGATAGAGCGAATCATCGATCCACTGACACATCTGGTGCGTAATAGTCTGGATCATGGTATTGAATCTCCTCAGCAGCGGCTGCAACAGGGTAAAACCGAAACCGGTAACCTGATCCTGTCTGCGGAACACCGCGGTGGTAATATCTGTATTGAGGTTACGGATGACGGCGCGGGCCTGAACCATGAAAAGATACTCGCCAAAGCCAGGCAGTCAGGCATTCCTGTTCATGACAATATCAGCGACGATGAGATCGGACTGTTAATTTTTGCGCCCGGATTTTCGACGGCAGAACAGGTGACTGATGTCTCCGGACGGGGAGTCGGGATGGACGTGGTAAAACGGAATATCCAGCAGATGGGCGGACATGTCGAAATAACGTCTATACCCGGTGCCGGTACCACCATCCGTATCCTGCTGCCCCTGACCCTGGCAATCCTCGACGGTATGTCGGTGCGGGTGGGAAATGAAGTCTTTATCCTGCCCCTTAATGCGGTGATGGAATCACTGCAGCCTGACAGTAAAGGGCTGAAAGCGTTAGCCGGAGGGGAGCGGGTACTCGAAGTCCGTGGCGAGTATTTACCGCTGGTGGTGTTATCATCCGTATTTGATGTGGATAATGCCCATACGGATCCGACCCGGGGTATCGCGATTATTTTACAAACTGCCGGTAAACGTTATGCCTTACTGGTTGATCAGCTTATTGGCCAGCATCAGGTCGTGGTAAAAAATCTTGAAAGTAATTACCGCAAAGTTGAAGGCATCTCTGCAGCAACCATTATGGGAGACGGCAGTGTCGCGTTTATCGTTGATATTGCGGTATTGCAGTCATTTCATCGGGATAAATGTTTATCCGCGAAATCGGGTAAGCTCGTCGAATAGATTTGCGGGGTTAATGTGGAACAAATAACAGAGGAAATCGTTTCCCAGGAATTTCTGGTATTTACGCTGGGTGATGAAGAATACGGTATTGATATTCTTAAGGTACAGGAAATTCGCGGGTACGATCACGTCACACGGATTGCCAATACCCCGCCATTTATTAAAGGCGTCACTAACCTGCGCGGAGTGATTGTGCCGATTCTGGATATGCGCATTAAATTTTTGCAGGATAATATTTCCTATAATGAAAATACGGTAGTGATAGTGCTTAATCTTAAACACAGGGTGGTGGGGATTGTGGTGGACGGGGTATCTGACGTCCTCGCTCTGAGTAAAGATGATATTCGTGCTGCGCCGGAATTCACTGTCACTCTGTCAACCGAATATCTGACAGGGCTGGGTGCCAGAGGTGATCGTATGTTAATTCTGGTGGATATCGAAAAATTACTAAACAGTGAAGAAATGGCACTGGTCGATACCCTCGGCTAACCAGCTGTGTAAAAAATAAAAACTTTCTGGCGGCATTTAGTCGCCTTTATTTTGACTGCTGATAGTAAGCAGATAATAAAGATTAATCATGCCGGGCCGATATAAGCAGAGTCATGCTTATTACAGAGGTCATTATGTTCAGTCGGATGAAAATTGTAACCAGTCTATTATGTGTGCTTTGCCTGATGGCAGTATTACAGATTGCCAGTGGCGGGCTTTTTTTTCAGATGCTTAAAACCGGCAAGGATAATTTTTATTTCAGCCAGGTGCTACGCGATCAACAACAATATATTACCGGGGTTAGCAGTGCCCTGCTGGAGGCGAGAAATAATATCAGTATGGCGGCAATCAGTGCACAGCAAAATATTAACGCATTGCAGAGTAATAAACAGGTTCAGGTGCTGCTTAAAAATGCGGCGGACCAGATTAAGCTGGCTGATGAAGAATATCAGAACTATACCAGTGCACTGACCGACAGTGGTCTTAAAGATCCTCGCCAGCAGGATTTACAAAAAAGTTATAAAAAATATCGTGCCGGATTAGACGAATTACTGATGCTGGTCAGTGAGGGTAAGATTGCCGAATTTATCGATATGCCGGTGCTGGAACAACAAAAAAGGTTTGAGGATAATTATAACGGCTGGCTGAAGCGTAATGATGAGCTGACCGATCAGGGAATTACTCAGAGTGCGGTGGATTTTCTGCATGCTGAATGGATGATTATCGGAGTACTGATCGTCACTTTGCTGGTGGTAGGGCTGGTCTGGCTGGGGATGCACCGGATCCTGCTGAGGCCATTACGTCAGGGGATTGAACATATTCGCCAGGTTGCTAATGGCGATCTGACCCATGCTATTGACGTAACCACCAGTAATGAGATGGGGGAACTACTCAGTACTGTCCGTTATATGCAGCAGGAGCTGAGAAATACGGTCGGACTGGTGCGCGATAGCTCCGAATCTATTTATACCGGGGCCAGCGAAATAGCGAATGGCAGTACCGATTTGTCTGCCCGTACCGAACAACAGGCCGCATCACTGGAAGAAACCGCATCCAGTATGGAACAACTGACCGCAACGGTGAAACAGAATGCCGAAAATGCGCGTCAGGCGTCACAACTGGCGTTAAATGCATCAGATACGGCGCGGCACGGTGGATCTGTGGTCGATAATGTTGTCACCACCATGAAAGATATTGCCGGCAGTTCACAGAAAATTGCCGATATTACCAGTGTGATTGATGGTATTGCCTTCCAGACTAATATTCTGGCCCTGAATGCGGCGGTCGAAGCGGCCCGTGCCGGAGAGCAGGGGCGGGGGTTCGCAGTGGTTGCCGGAGAGGTACGCAACCTCGCACAGCGCAGTGCCCAGGCGGCCAAAGAAATTAAAATCCTGATTGAAGACTCGGTCAGCCGCATCGATTCCGGTTCACAACTGGTGGAAAATGCCGGTGTCACTATGGGAGAAATTGTCAATGCGGTTACCCGGGTGACCGACATTATGGGCGAGATTGCCTCGGCATCGGAAGAGCAAAGTCGTGGTATTGACCTGGTCAGTACCGCAGTGACAGAGATGGATCAGGTGACTCAGCAAAATGCCACTCTGGTCGAAGAGTCGGCAACTTCTGCAGCGACACTGGAAGAACAGGCAGGTTTACTGAAACAGGCAGTCGCTGTGTTCCGTATCGGGCCTGTCACTCATGAAAATGACGTAAAATTGCTGACCGGTGCGGCCAGTGCCAAAGTCGCTCGCGGTCACAGTCAGTCTGCGGATAACTCGCCTGATAACTGGGAAACATTTTGAGCCCTGTACAGTTACCGGCCGGAAGAATGCACCGGGAAGTGCTGGCGGGGAATTCCCCCTGCCGGTCCCGGCAGAGATTTTCCGGAGACGCCCTGTCAGCTGATGTAAAGGATTACGGTTAATCTATGGATAAACTACCCAATACGGCGGCGCGGCAAAAGCTACCTGCGGCCAGCCAGCCACATAAGTTGTTATTGTCAGAGGCCAATTTCCAGCGATTGTGTCAGCTTATCTATCAGCGGGCCGGTATTGTGCTGGCCGCACATAAACGGGAAATGGTCTACAACCGTCTGATGCGCCGGTTACGGTTATTACAGATGAACGATTTTGGTCAATATCTGGCGATGCTGGAAAGTCAGCCCGCCAGCAGTGAATGGCAGGAGTTTATTAATGCGCTGACCACTAATCTGACTTCGTTTTTTCGTGAAGCACACCATTTTCCGCTACTGGCTGAGCACGCTCGCAGCCGGCATGGCAGTTACAGCGTCTGGAGCTGTGCGGCCTCTACCGGTGAAGAACCTTATTCTATTGCTATGACTCTGGCCGATACTTTAGGGATGGCGCCCGGTAAATTTCAGGTATTTGCCAGTGATATTGATACCGGAGTGCTGGAAAAAGCCAGGCAGGGGATCTATCGGCGTGAGTCACTGGATATGCTGACGGCAGAGCAGTTACAGCGTTATTTTCTGAAAGGAAAAGGGGCACAACAGGGGCTGGTTCGTGTGCGGCCCGAGCTGAGCCATTATGTACAGTTCTCACAGCTCAATTTACTGAGCCCTGACTGGAAACTCCCGGAAAAATGCGATGCTATATTTTGTCGTAACATTATGATTTATTTTGATAAATCTACGCAAGAGGCCATTCTGCGGCAGATGGTCCGGTATCTGAAACCCGGCGGGCTCTTGTTTGCGGGGCATTCTGAAAATTTCAGTCAGATAAGTCAGGATTTTTGGCTACGGGGCAAGACGGTTTACAGTCTGGCTAAGGAAAGGCAATGAGTAAAATTACTGTGCTGAGTGTTGATGATTCAGCTCTGATGCGCCAGCTAATGACGGAAATTGTAAACAGCCAGCAGGATATGGAAATGGTCGCGACGGCACCGGATCCGCTGGTGGCACGGGAGCTGATTAAACAGTTTAACCCGACAGTGCTGACACTGGATGTGGAAATGCCCCGTATGGACGGGCTGGAGTTCCTGGAAAAGCTGATGCGTTTACGGCCAATGCCGGTAATTATGGTGTCATCACTGACAGGTAAAGGTTCGGAGGTTACTCTCAGGGCGCTTGAACTGGGGGCTGTAGACTTTGTGACTAAACCGCAACTGGGTTTGCGCGAGGGTATGCTGGCCTATTGTCAGGTGATTGCCGAGAAGATTCGTATTGCTGCCCGTGCCCGGCTCTACCGGCCATCAGCGTCAGGCGCTCCGGGCATTCTCAATGCGCCGCCGATCCTCAGCAGTGAAAAACTGATTGCGATTGGGGCATCGACAGGGGGGACTGAAGCCCTGCGCCGGGTACTGGAACCTTTACCTGCCGCCTCACCGGCGGTACTTATTACCCAGCATATGCCGCCGGGATTCACCCATTCTTTTGCTGAACGCCTGAACCGGCTTTGTCAAATCACCGTGAAAGAAGCGGAAGAGGGGGAGCGGGTTCTGCCTGGTTTTGCCTACATTGCCCCCGGTTCTATGCATATGGAACTGGGACGCAGCGGGGCAAATTATCAGATTAAATTGCATAACAGTGAACCGGTAAATCGCCACCGGCCATCGGTAGATGTTCTGTTTAATTCGGTGGCCAGATTTGCCGGACGTAACGCAGTCGGGGTGATCCTCACCGGGATGGGAAATGACGGTGCCAGCGGATTACTGAAAATGCGTAACGCCAAAGCCTGGACCATTGCGCAAAGTGAAGCAACCTGTGTGGTCTTTGGCATGCCGCGCGAAGCAATTCTGCTGGAAGCGGCCTGTGAAGTGGTCGACCTGGAGAATATCAGTCAGCAGATGCTGGCGCATATCAGCCGCGGACAATCGCTCCGTATTTAATCTAAGCAGTAGCGAACACAAAGGAAAGTGCAATGGCGGACAGTAACTTACATTTTTTAGTTGTTGATGATTTTAATACCATGCGGCGTATTGTCCGTAATTTATTAAAAGAGCTGGGGTTTACCAATGTAGAAGAAGCCGAAGACGGGGTGGATGCCCTGAATAAATTACAAGCCGGAAATTTCGGGTTTGTGATCACTGACTGGAATATGCCCAATATGGACGGGCTTGAGCTGTTACACAGTATTCGCGCGGACGGTAAATTATCGGCGATGCCGGTACTGATGGTCACCGCGGAAGCCAAAAAAGAAAATATTATTGCCGCCGCACAGGCCGGGGCCAGCGGTTATGTGGTTAAGCCGTTTACCGCCGCTATTCTGGAAGAAAAACTGAATAAAATTTTTGAAAAACTCGGTATTTAGGGGACACAGATGAACCAGATTCCGCTACCTGATAACGACAAAACTGTACGTGACATTGTCACAAAAGTCGGGTCTCTGGCCCGGATGTTACGGGATAATTTACGGGCGATGGGGCTTGAACAGGCAATAGCCGATGCTGCAGAAGCCATCCCCGATGCCCGTGACCGGCTGGATTATGTGGTACAGATGACTGCTCAGGCTGCAGACCGGGCGTTAAGTTGTGTCGAAGCGGCACAGCCACATCAGGACCAGCTGCAACAGCAGTCTGTGGCACTGGCCGGACGCTGGGATCTGTGGTTCGCCGATCCGATAGAACTTAATGATGCACGGCAACTGGTAACAGATACCCGGCAGTTTCTGGCTGAAGTGCCTGAACATACGGGTTTCACTAACCAGCAGTTGCTTGCCATTATGATGGCTCAGGATTTTCAGGATCTTACCGGTCAGGTGATTAAGCGGATGATGGAAGTTATTCAGGAAATTGAGCGGCAATTACTGATGGTATTGCTGGAAAATATACCTGAGGCGGCACTGCCCGTGAAAACAGAGCAAGACAGTCTGTTAAACGGACCACAGATCGATAGCAGTGCCAGCGGTGTTATTGCTAACCAGGACCAGGTGGATGACTTACTGGACAGTCTCGGATTCTGAGCCCCGATCCCGGAATAACCGGGTGTTTCCTCCGGATATCTGAACGATAGATCCGACAGGCCTCTGTTATGCTTGATTTTTCAGCAATCAGCAGAGCAGTGTTGTGGCCGATCAGGATCAGGAAGATAAAACCGAAGCCCCCAGCAGCCGGCGGATAGAAAAGGCCCGTGAAGAAGGCGATATTCCCCGTTCACGGGAGCTGACCTCATTATTAATGTTATTTGCCGGACTACTGTTATTACGCCTCAGCGCGGTATCGATGGCGGAAGCGTTAACCCGCATGATGCGCAGTGGTTTTGTCTTCGACCAGCGCATTACCCGGGATCAGACGCCGTTACTCCACAGCAGCAGCTTACTCTGGCAGTGTGTTCTTGCTCTGGCACCGCTGATGGCCGGGATCATGCTGGTGGCGGCATGTTCACCTTTACTGATAGGCGGTATGTCCCTGAGCGGTAAATCCCTGAAATTTTCCCCCGGCCGGATGAATCCGCTCAGCGGCGTTAAACGCCTGTTTAGCGGCCAGATGGTGGCAGAACTGACCAAAGCGCTGCTGAAAGTGGTGATCACCGGCACTCTTGCCGGTAGTTATCTGTACCGGCACTGGGACGAGTTTCTGGTATTGATCACTTTACCTGCCGGTGTGGCCATCTCCCGCGGTTTGTCACTGATTGTGGTCTGCGGACTGTGGGTAGTGCTGTGCATGCTGCCAATGGCCGGGCTGGATGTTTTCTGGCAGTTGTACAGCTACCAGAAAAAACTGCGGATGTCGCGTCAGGATTTGCGGGATGAATACAAACAGCAGGAAGGTGATCCGCATCTTAAAAGCCGGATACGCCAGCAGATGCGCGCCGCAGCCCGGCAAAGGATGATGTCGGCAGTGGCGGAAGCGGATGTTGTTGTGACTAACCCGACACATTTTGCAGTGGCCTTACAGTACCAGGAAGGCAAAATGCAGGCCCCTAAAGTCGTGGCCAAAGGCAGTGACAAGCTGGCAGAAAGGATACGCGCGATTGCGCAGCAACACCGGATACCCACTCTGGAAGCACCACCGCTGGCACGAGCCCTGTATCGCCATACGGAGCCCGGTGAATATATCCCCGGCGCGTTATACGGGGCAGTCGCAGAAGTGCTGGCCTGGGTGTGGCAACTGAGACGCTGGAAAACGACCGGCGGCAGTCAACCGCTGACACCGAAAAATCTCGAGGTGCCGCAGCAAATGGATATAACAGGAGACATTTCCCCCCATGGATAATCTGGCAAAGAAACTGCGTCTTCCTGCACGCTGGAGTGATGTGGAGTGGCAGATCCTGGCAGGGCCGGTACTGATTCTGGTTATCCTGGCGATGATGGTACTGCCGCTGCCCCCGTTCCTGCTCGATATGCTGTTTACTTTTAATATTGCCTTGTCGGTTATGGTGTTGCTGGTGGCTATGTTCACCCGTAAAACCCTCGAATTTGCCGCATTTCCGACCGTATTATTGTTCGCGACCCTGTTACGTCTGGCCCTGAATATCGCGTCGACACGGATCATTTTATTACAGGGGCATACGGGGGCAGGGGCTGCGGGGAAAGTGGTCGAGGCTTTTGGTCATTTTCTGGTTGGCGGAAATTTTGCGATTGGGATTGTGGTGTTCGTGATCCTGGTGGTGATTAACTTTATGGTGATCACTAAAGGTGCCGGACGTATTGCCGAAGTCGGTGCGCGTTTTGTGCTTGACGGTATGCCAGGCAAACAGATGGCAATAGATGCGGATCTGAATGCCGGCCTGATTGGCGAGGATGAAGCAAAAACCAGGCGCAGTGATGTTTCCCAGGAAGCTGATTTTTACGGTTCAATGGATGGCGCCAGTAAATTTGTCCGCGGTGATGCCATTGCCGGGATCCTGATCATGGTGATTAATATTATCGGTGGATTACTGGTCGGGGTTGTACAGCACGGGCTGGATTTAGGTCAGGCGGCGGCCAGTTATACCCTGCTGACCATTGGCGACGGACTGGTGGCTCAGATTCCGGCGCTGGTCATTTCGACGGCTGCCGGGGTGATTGTGACCCGGGTCAGTACCGATAATAATGTGGGTGAGCAGATGGTTTCCCAGCTGTTCAGTCAGCCGCGGGTGATGTTGTTAAGTGCCGCGGTGCTCGGATTACTGGGGATTGTGCCCGGCATGCCGAATCTGGTGTTTTTACTGTTTACTGCGGCGTTGCTGCTGCTGGCCTGGTGGCTGAAAGGACGCGAACAGCAGCTGGCCGGAGCTGCACAGCAGTTACAGTCTCAGGCACCGGCAATACCGGCGGCTGAGGTCAGCTGGGATGATGTGACCCTTGAAGATCCGCTGGCAATGGAAGTCGGGTACCGGCTGATTCCGCTGGTTGATGAAGCCCGTCAGGGCGATTTGCCCGGCCGTATCCGCGGGATCCGCAAAAAATTTGCCCGGACGATGGGATTTCTGCCGCCACCGGTACATATCAGCGATAACCTCAGTCTGGCGGCATCCTGCTACCGGATTCTGATGAAAGGTGTCGAGATTGGTCGGGGGGATGTCTGGCCCGGGCGCTGGCTTGCTATTAATCCGGGGGGAGCGACCGGAGAACTGCCGGGTGATATCACCCGTGACCCTGCGTTTGGGTTACAGGCCGTATGGATCGACGGCGCACTGCGTGAACAGGCCAGAACGCAGGGGTACACTGTGGTCGAGGCCAGTACAGTGGTGGCTACGCACCTCAATCACCTGCTGAGTCAGTCTGCCAGTGAACTGTTCGGACGTCAGGAAGCCCGGCAATTGCTGGAACGTCTCAGTCGTGAAATGCCAAAGCTGACTGAAGGACTGATTCCTGAACTGATCAGCCTGACGACCCTGCACAAGGTGTTACAGAATTTACTCGGTGAACAGGTTCCGGTGCGCGATATGTGCACCATTATAGAAACCCTGGCGGAGCATAGCCCGATAACAGCCGACAGCCAGCAACTGACCAGTGCAGTGCGGATCGCGTTAGGCAGGGCCATCACTCAGCAGTGTTTTCCCGGAGATGATGAGATACAGGTGATTGGACTGCAACCGGCCACAGAAAATCTGTTATTACAGGTGGCGCAAACCGGTGGTGCCCTTGAGCCCGGGCTGGCAGAACACCTGACAGCACAAGCCGCAGAAGCGATACAGACCCAGGAAGGGCTGGGGGTGACACCGGTGCTGGTGGTCCGGGCCGGGCTCCGGGAGCTGCTCTCCCGCTACTTACGTCGCAGCTTTCCGCAACTGGTCGTTATGTCGTCTGCTGAGGTAAAAACTCACCGGCCAATTCGTCAGACCGCCAGCCTGGGCAGCCAGTAACCGGTGGCGTATTTCTCACGCTGTTCTCTGTTGCTGCTGCTGGTCGTGGCCGTAAGGCTGCCAGCGGCTGATATCACGCTCAGTGGCAGCCTGCCGGGCCCGGCAATGACCCGCCGCGGCCACTGGGTGACGACACGCCCGCTAAATATTGTTGTGCCATCCGCCGGCAATATTCTTCGCACTGGCTGGTATTACCAGCTAACCGACCCGGCCCCGGCCGGATTCCAGGCTCAGTTATGCCGGGGGAGTGATTGTTTTACGCTGGACGGGGGCAAGGGCGCAGGAGACTGGTTCAACTCAGATCGCGGAACAGGGCCGTTTTATCTGCGTTTTCGGATACAAAGCAGTGCGGTTATCCCCGCAGGTTTTCGTGTGGTTAGCACTGAGGTTCGTGTCACTTACCGGCAGCGACAGAATACTGTGCGTTAGTCTGTTAAGGGCTATGTTGTTGCGCAACGTCTGGCAGAACAGAAACAGGAAAGCGTAGTATAGCCCGCATTGTCCTGCGACTGTTCCGCCATACCGGAGGAGGGCTCCGGTCAGGAAAATCACATACGTTCGACGGTGTTAATTCCGAGGGTGTCCAGACCACATTTCAGGGTTCTGGCTGTCAGGCTGGCCAGTTTCAGACGGCTATGGCGGGTGGCGTCATCCTCAGCGGCCAGAATCGGGCAGTGCTCATAGAAACCGGAGAACAATACGGCCAGCTCATATAAGTAAGCACACATTACGTGAGGCGTACCTTCGCGGGCGACCTGCAGGATGGTTTCTTCAAACTGCAATAAGCGAGTTGCCAGTGCTGCTTCACGTGGCTGGCTGAGGATGATACTGCCTTCTGTTGTCTGTTCGCTGATTCCGGCTTTACGGAAAACGGATAATACGCGGGTGTAAGCGTACAGCAGATAAGGTGCCGTATTACCTTCGAAAGCCAGCATATTGTCCCAGTCGAAAATATAATCCGTGGTACGGCTTTTGGACAGGTCAGCATATTTTACTGCACCAATACCGATAACCTCGGCCAGCTGCTGCAGCTCCTGTGCAGACATCTCCGGATTTTTATCACTGACCAGTTTCAGCGCACGTTCGTGGGCTTCATCCAGCAGATCGGCCAGTTTAATGGTGCCACCGGCACGGGTTTTAAACGGACGCCCGTCTTTACCCAGCATCATACCAAACATATGGTGTTCCAGCGGGACGCTGTCCGGGACATAGCCGGCTTTACGGACGATAGTCCACGCCTGCATCAGGTGCTGGTGCTGACGTGAATCAATGTAATACAGCACACGATCGGCTTTCAGGGTTTCATAACGGTATTTTGCACAGGCAATATCGGTGGTGGTGTACAGGTAGCCGCCATCCTTTTTACGGATGATCACCCCCATAGGTTCACCTTCTTTATTCCTGTACTCATCCAGGTAAACGACAACGGCACCTTCGCTTTCTACCGCAAGGCCTTTTTGTTCCAGATCAGCAACAATGCCCGGTAACATAGAGTTATACAGGCTTTCACCCATCACATCGTCACGTGTCAGGCTGACATTCAGACGGTCATAGTTGTACTGGTTCTGCGCCATGGTGATATCCACCAGTTTCTTCCACATCTGCGCACAGTACTGGTCACCGCTCTGTAATTTCACCACATAGCTGCGGGCCCGCGCAGCGAATGCCTCATCCTGGTCATAAAGCTGTTTTGCTTCACGGTAAAAGGCTTCCAGGTCAGACAGGGCGATCTCAGTCTGTTGTTCCTGTTGTTTTTTCTCCAGGAAGGCAATTAACATGCCGAACTGGGTACCCCAGTCGCCGATATGGTTAGCACGGATAACCTTGTGTCCGAGAAACTCCAGGGTGCGAACCGAAGCATCGCCGATAATCGTGGAACGCAAGTGACCCACATGCATCTCTTTTGCCACATTCGGTGCCGAATAGTCGACCACGATAGTCTGTGGTGCTACCGGCGAGATATTCAGACTGTCTGACGCCAGTGCCTGTTCGGCCCGGGCAGCCAGCCACTGCGGGTCGAGGAAAATATTAATAAAGCCGGGACCGGCAATTTCGGTTTTGCTGGCAATTCCTTTCAGATCAAGGCGGTTAAGCACCTGCTCGGCCAGTTGTCGCGGTGCCTGACCCATTTTTTTGGCAACAGCCATAATGCCGTTGGCCTGATAGTCGCCAAACTGTGCTTTGGCAGACTGACGTACCTGCGCTTCGCAGTCGGCCGGAGCGCCAGCTGAGATCATTGCCTGACTGATTTTTTCTGAAAGAATAGCCTGAATATTCACCGAATTACCTTTATAAGCTGTTAACACCCCCGTGCACGGCCAACCACTGGTTGCCGGTTTTCAATACGTAAGGGGCAGTAATCGAAATTGAGTCGGGCAGTATACGTGAAAGGCTGCCGGACGTCAGCAGTCGGATAGCTCCCTGTTCGCGGAAGCCGGCGGAGAATATTTTTCCCTGCGGGCTTTACATGGTGCGGGGGAGTCGCAAAAATAGCGGCGCAGATTTTTTACCGATGGAACACTATGACTGATATTGCCACTTTTTCCCGGTTATTGCCGGATCTTGCCGATGACCTGCAACGCTTTGCCGGTGATCTCAGTAACCTTGCTCACCGGCTGGGATTGTCGCTGGCAGAATTACAGCCTGACCATATTTCACTGCGCTGCCATCAGAATGCCACCGCAGAGCGCTGGGCTGCCGGTTTAAGCGAACTGGGAGAGATGTTTTCCCGTGCCGATATCAATCAGCGGCCGGTCTGCCTGTTCAGATTACATCAGCCACTGCGGCTGCTGAACTGGCAGATCCCGGTGGTGGAACTGCCGTGGCCGGGCAGCAAACATTACCCTCATGAAGGCTGGGAACATATTGAAGTGGTTCTGCCGGGTGATCCGCACACCCTGGGGCAACGTGCGATGGCGCTGATTGCCGATCACGGGCTGACTCAGCCGGGTATGTCGTTTAAAACCAGTGCCCCGTCAGCAGAACATGACAGCCTGCCTAACCCGACTCTGGCGGTAACTGACGGCAAAACGACGATAAAATTCCACCCGTATACACTTGAAGCGGTTGTCGCCAGCGAAAAATAGTCACTGCCCGGCAGTCGGAGAACGCTGGCTGCCTGTGGTTATGATGGTTACGCCGGTTATCTGTGCGTTGTCCGTTGCGGTACAACTGCTATTTTTGTTTGAATTTATATCCCCTTAACTTCGCCGGTGTGATTCCGGTCGCCCCTTTAGTGCTGATTAACTGCCATTATTGGCGCTCGCGTAAACCGGACAACTAACAGAGTTTTTATCCGTATTTTTACGATTACCAACACAGACTGTTTGATAAGGGGAGCCCATGGCGATACTGGAAATCTGCTGCTACGGTGCGGATTGTGCGTTACAGGCCGCTGAAGCCGGTGCGGATCGTATCGAGCTTTGCGCCGGACCACGTGAAGGCGGGCTGACACCCTCTGCCGGGGTGTTACAGCAAGTGATTAACGGGGTTACGGTACCGGTTCATCCGATTGTCCGCCCGAGGGGCGGAGACTTTTGCTACAGCGACAGGGAATTTGCTGCGATGACATCAGATATTGCCCTGATTAAGCAGCTGGGTTTTGCCGGGGTGGTGGTGGGGATTCTCGACAGGCATGCGCATATTGATATAGCGCGGATGCGGGAAATAATGCAGTTATGTAGCGGTATGGCGGTCACTTTTCACCGTGCGTTTGATTTATGCCACAATCCTTACCGGGCGCTGGATGAACTGACCGAACTGGGAGTGGCGAGGATCCTGACATCCGGCCAGCAGGAGCACGCAGAAAACGGATTATCCCTGCTCAGCGAACTGAATGTCCGCAGTCGCGGACCCGTGATTATGGCCGGGTCCGGTGTCCGGCTGAGTAACCTGCACCGTTTTACCGGCGCAGGGATACGTGAAATACACAGTTCGGCCAGTAAAGCGGTGAGTTCACCGATGCACTACCGTAAAGCAGGGGTCAGTATGAGTTCCCACTCTGCAGATGATGAATTTACCCGTTACATCGTGGACGGCGAAATGGTCTCGGCAATGAAAAGTATGATGCAATAGTCCTGCATCCAGCCGGCAGATTATCGCCGGCTGTGATGGTCAGGGTTTACGGGCAATCAGTACCGCCCGTAGCGGCGCCGGGTAACCTTCCACCGTCAGGCGATTATCCTGAGGGTCAAGAAATTCAGCCAGGGATTCGCTGGTCATCCAGTCAGTCCGGCGTTGTTCTTCGGTTGAAGTGACCGCATGGTCGACAATCCGCACCTCGGTAAAACCGCATTTTTGCAGCCAGTGTTTCAGCGCAGCAGCCGATGGCAGAAAATAGACATTACGCATTTGTGCATAACGTTCACCGGGGACCAGTACGGTATTTTCATCACCTTCCACCACCAGGGTTTCCAGCACCAGCTCCCCTCCGCTGATCAGCTGATTTTTTAATTGCATCAGGTGGTCAAGGGGAGAGCGGCGGTGATAAAGCACGCCCATAGAAAATACGGTGTCAAAAGCATTCAGCTCCGGAAGCTGTTCAATACCTACCGGCAGCAGGTGTGCACGGCGATCATCGCCCAGCAGTTTACGTACCGCTTCGAACTGGCAGAGAAACAGTTGCATCGGGTCAATACCCACCACCAGTTCAGCGCCTTCACCGAGCATCCGCCACATATGGTAGCCACTGCCGCAACCGACATCCAGAACGGTACGGCCCGCCAGTGGCGAGATATGAGGTAATACCCGCTGCCATTTCCAGTCGGAACGCCATTCCGTATTAATCCGGGTGCCATACAGTGCAAAGGGACCTTTACGCCACGGCATTAATTGACGGAGCAGTGTTTCGATGCCCTGGCGCTGACGCGGGGTCAGATTATCACTATCGGCACTGACGCCATTCAGCAGGTCACATTGCCCCGGAGTCAGGGCTGGCAGGTGATCAATGGCTTTTTTCCACAAACGGAAATGGCCATGTAAATTTTCGCGTTGCCACTGGCTTAACTGTGCAGGCAGAACTTCCAGCCACGGGGCCAGAGGGCCGGTAGCGATTTGCTGATAAAAACGTCCGAAATCAATCATTTTATTGCCACAAGTGAACCAAAATTAAAACACTGAAACCATTGTTCGGCGTGCCGGAATCCGGCGCTATTAAGCCGTGCTTTATGCGTGTTAACACTGTCTGTCAACATTACGTTTTCCAGCATGCTGCGCTTCTGGCTGATTTCCAGCTCGCTGTATCCATTCGCCCGTTTAAAGTCGTGGTGCATATTAAACAGTAACTCATCCATCTGCTGATCTTCGAAACTGAACTTTTCTGACAATACCAGTGCACCGCCCGGCTTAAGACCCTGATAAATGTTGTTCAGCAACTGCTGGCGTTCGGCAGGGGCCAGAAACTGCAGGGTGAAATTCAGTACCACCAGCGAGGCATTGGTAATCTCAACCGTGCGGATATCGTCTTCGATGACCTGAACCGGTGTCTGTGCACGGAAAGCATCAATATGCCGGCGGCAGCGTTCGACCATGGCCGGTGAGTTATCGACAGCAATAATTTCGCATCCGGGGTGCCGGATATTACGGCGCACCGACAGGGTAGCAGCGCCCAGAGAACAGCCAAGGTCATAAACACGGGTATCGGGCTGGACAAAACGTTCGGCCAGCATGCCGATCATTGAAATAATGTTGGAATATCCCGGCACTGAGCGTTGGATCATATCAGGGAAGACTTCAGCAACCCGTTCATCGAAAGTCCAGTCACCTAATTTTTCGATCGGTGCTGAAAAAAGCATATCACGGTCAGACATCACAGTATCCGCAGGACCTCAAAAGCGGCTATTGTCGCAGAAACTGGCGCAGGCTGCACCCGTCAGCGATATTTTTAGTGCTCAGTGTACAGAAAACCCCCCGCTGTGCTGGCAGTAAGGGCTGGCTGCGGCAGGTTCATCCGCTGCGTTTCAGAACAGTGACTGCTGATCAGGCCATGACGGCAGTGCCGGTAGTCCGGCGGTCAGTGGCTGTAATTCAGGCCATAGCCGGTGCAGTAAAGGAAACACCTCGCCCATCTCCGGGGTATGGATAAACAATAACGGAGACCGCGCCGACTGCCATTCCTGCAGACGGGCAGACCAGCGGGCAAACAGCTCTGCGGAATGGGCCACGTCGTCGCTGCCGATAAAACGGATCATCGGCTGTTCTGCTGTGCACACCGCATGGACAGGAACTTTGGGTTTCTTTGCCTTAGCATCCAGCGCGGCGGCACTGACCGAAGCCGAAGAGTGTACTGCCCGGCTATCAAGGATGACGCGGTTAACCCCGCGGTCGGCCAGCCCGCGGTTCAGGGCCCGGCCTGCTTCCGGCTGACTGAAAAAGGCGTTATGCCGGACCTCTACGCCATAGGTAAATGCTGAAGGAAGTTGTTGCAGAAAAGCCCATAACTCCGGCAATTGCCGCGGGGAGAAGCGGGCCGGCAACTGCAACCAGTACTGTGCTATCCGCTCTGACAGCGGATCCATCCGGCGGAAAAAGTCATTCAGTAAATCGCCCGTATCACGTAATGCGGCATCGTGACTGATGGTGGCCGGAAATTTAAAACAAAAGCGGAAATTATCGCCGGTCATCCCCCGCCAGCGCAGTACGGTATCGTTATCCGGCAGGGCATACAGGGTGGTATTACCCTCGACACAATCAAAATGCTGCGCATAGTCTTCCAGGGTATGAAGCCCGGCACGTTTCCAGCCGGGATGTTGCCACTGGGGTAAGCCGATTCGTAAGGTCACTGGGTATCCTTCAGGCAGAGTGTTATACAGAGACTGGCGGCTAAGGGTAGCCTGAAATTGTACCAATAACGAAAAACTTCTGATCTGACTGCTGAGTAATCAACCGCTTTCGCACTGCTGTACTTATCCTGTGCCCGTTTTTCCAGTATAATACGTCCCATTTTGCAGCCGGTGATTTTCGGTAAAGATTCCGGACAAAGGTCAGACCGCTGCGGCAAGGCCAAAAAAGGATAGCGTTATGCGTACAGAATATTGCGGAAAACTCAATATGTCCCACGTCGGGCAGCAGGTAACCCTCAGCGGGTGGGTTAATCGTCGCCGTGATCTCGGCAGCCTGGTGTTTATTGATATGCGTGACCGTGAAGGTATTGTGCAGGTGTTTTTTGACCCTGACTACCAGCAGGCTTTCGCGCTGGCGTCTGAGTTGCGGAATGAGTTTTGTATCACCATTGAAGGTACTGTGCGGGCCCGTGACGATCGCAATAAAAACCCGGAGATGGCGACTGGTGACGTTGAGGTGCTGGCGACCGGCCTGACAATCATTAACCGTTCTGAGCCGTTACCCCTGGATTCAAACCATATCAACAGCGAAGAAGCACGGCTGAAATACCGCTATCTGGACCTGCGTCGTCCGGAGATGGCGCAGCGCTTTAAAACCCGCGCCCGCATCAGCAGTTTTGTGCGCCGGTTTATGGATGCCAATGAGTTCCTGGATATCGAAACACCGATGCTGACTAAAGCGACGCCGGAAGGTGCCCGCGACTATCTGGTGCCGAGCCGTGTGCACAAAGGTGAGTTCTATGCATTACCTCAGTCACCTCAGTTGTTTAAACAGTTACTGATGATCTCCGGTTTTGACCGTTATTATCAGATTGTAAAATGCTTCCGTGACGAGGACTTACGTGCCGATCGTCAGCCTGAATTTACTCAGATCGATGTTGAAACATCCTTTATGACGGCGCCGCAAGTGCGCGAGATCATGGAACGGATGATCCGCGAACTGTGGCAGGAAATCCGCCAGGTCGATTTGGGAGATTTCCCGCAGATGACGTTTGCCGAAGCGATGCGCCGTTTCGGATCGGATAAACCGGATTTACGTAACCCGATGGAACTGGTCGATGTTGCTGACTTACTGAAAGAGGTTGAGTTCCAGGTATTCTCTGGCCCGGCCAATAACCCGACAGGCCGTGTTGCGGCACTGCGTGTACCTGGCGGTGCTCAGCTGACCCGTAAACAAATTGACGAATACACGAAATTTGTCGGTAATTACGGTGCCAAAGGCCTGGCATGGATGAAGGTCAACCAGCGCGATGCACTGCCGGAAGGCATTCAGAGCCCGGTGGCTAAGTTCCTGAGCGCCGAAATTATTGAAGAAATACTTAAACGTACTGCGGCAACCGATGGTGACCTGATCTTCTTCGGCGCGGACAAAGCCAGTGTGGTTGCTGATGCTATCGGCGCACTGCGTCTTAAAGTTGGCCGCGACCTGTCTCTGACCAATGAAAACAGCTGGGCACCTCTGTGGGTGGTTGACTTCCCTATGTTTGAAGATGACGGTGAAGGGCATCTGGCGGCGATGCACCATCCGTTCACTGCACCGCGTGATCTGTCGCCTCAGCAACTGGCCGCTTCCCCGGCAGAGGCGATAGCCAACGCTTACGATATGGTGATTAACGGTTATGAAGTCGGTGGTGGGTCGGTGCGTATCCATGACGGTAAGATGCAACAGGCTGTATTCAGCTTGTTGGGTATTGATGAGCAGCAGCAGCAGGAGAAATTTGGCTTCCTGTTAGATGCTCTGAAATATGGTGCGCCGCCTCATGCAGGGCTGGCATTCGGTCTGGATCGCTTAGCGATGCTGCTCACCGGTACCGATAACATCCGTGATGTTATTGCGTTTCCGAAAACGACCGCTGCCGCCTGTCTGCTGACCGATGCACCGGGGCCGGCAAATCCGGACGCTCTGGAAGAACTGGCGTTGAAAGTGGTAAAGAAAGAAAAAGTCTCACCTGAGAACAAGTAATGAACTATAAACACCCTGTTTCGGTGCTGGTGGTGATATACGCACAGAGCACCGGCAGAGTGCTGATGCTGCAGCGCCGTGATGATGCCGGATTCTGGCAGTCGGTGACCGGCAGCCTGGAGCCGGGGGAAACCCCCGGTCAGGCGGCGGCCCGTGAAGTGCAGGAAGAGCTGGCTATTAATGTTGCAGCACAAGGGTTGATGCTGGAAGATTGTCATCAGCAGATTGAATTCGAAATCTTTCCGCATTACCGGCACCGTTATGCCCCGGGGGTCACCCATAACCGCGAGCACTGGTTTTTACTGGCGTTGCCGGAAGAACTCCCGGTCGTCCTGAGCGAGCATCTGGCCAGCCAGTGGCTGCCTGCGGCACAGGCGGCGGCACTGACCAGATCCTGGAGTAACCGCGACGCAATTGAAAAATTTATCGCCTGCTAATGCGTCAGGGCGATGTCATTGGATGATAAGCAGACTCTGTACAGAGCGCTTTTTACCCGATTACCTAATAACGAGATAGTGAGAAACTGATTATGGCCGGACACAGTAAATGGGCTAACACCAAACACCGTAAAGCGGCACAGGATGCCAAACGCGGGAAAATTTTCACCAAAATTATCCGTGAACTGGTAACCGCAGCCAAGCTTGGCGGGGCGGATGCAAGTTCTAACCCGCGTCTGCGCGCGGCAATGGATAAAGCATTATCCAATAACATGACCCGTGACACTATGGATCGTGCGATTGCCCGTGGTGCCGGTGGCGAAGACAATGCCAATATGGAAACCATTATCTATGAAGGTTATGGTCCGGGCGGCAGTGCGATTATGGTTGAATGTCTGAGTGACAACCGTAACCGTACCGTGTCTGAGGTTCGTCATGCGTTCACTAAAACCGGCGGTAACCTGGGCACTGATGGTTCAGTTGCCTATCTGTTCAGCCGTAAAGGTGTGATCAGTTATGCGCCGGGTCAGGACGAAGACACTATTATGGAAGCAGCACTGGAAGCCGGTGCTGAAGATGTGATGAGTTATGATGATGGTGCGATTGACGTATTTACAGCCTGGGAAGCGCTGGGCAATGTCCGTGATGCGCTGGAAGCCGCAGGCCTGAAAGCGGACACAGCTGAAGTGACAATGATCCCGTCAACCAAAGCCGAAATGGATGCGGAGACTGCGCCAAAACTGTTACGGCTGATCGATATGCTGGAAGACTGTGATGATGTGCAGGAAGTTTACCATAACGGTGAAATTTCTGATGAGATTGCAGAAACCCTGTAATCTGCGGTTTCCGCTACCCGACACAGGCCGGATATTATGGCGATAATTCTGGGGATTGACCCGGGGTCAAGGATCACCGGTTATGGCGTTATCCGTCAGACGGGCAGGCAGTTAACTTATCTGGGCAGTGGCTGTATCCGGACCAATACGCCGGCATTACCTGAACGTTTACGCCTGATTTATGCCGGCGTCAGTGAAATTATCACCCAGTTTGCTCCGGATTATTTCGCCATTGAACAGGTATTTATGGCTAAAAATGCCGATTCGGCGCTGAAGCTTGGCCAGGCACGCGGGGCGGCAATTGTCGCTGCGGTGAATCAGGGCGTGCCGGTATTTGAATATGCGGCACGTCAGGTCAAACAAACGGTGACCGGTACCGGTGCGGCAGAGAAGTCACAGGTACAGCATATGGTCCGTAATCTGCTGAAATTACCGGCTAATCCGCAGGCAGATGCGGCGGATGCCCTGGCGATAGCGATTACCCATTGTCATATCAGCCAGAATACGCTGCGCGTCAGTGATAATGCCTTATTACTGGCCCGTGGCCGGCTGCGCTGAAGTCCGGGCCGTACCCCGTCACTCTGTTATCAGGGCTGGATATTCATCCAGCCTTTTTTGTGTTATAAATCGGTGCAATTCATAAAATAAAAGGATACGTACAGTGATTGGTCGTCTTCGGGGTCTTATACTGGAAAAGCAGCCGCCGCTGGTGTTAATTGAAGCCAGCGGAGTCGGTTATGAAGTGCATATGCCGATGACCTGTTTTTACGAACTACCGGAACTGCATCAGGAAGCCGCTATCTTTACGCATTTCGTGGTCCGTGAAGACGCACAGCTGTTGTTCGGTTTTAACAACAAACAGGAAAGAACCCTGTTTCGCGAACTGATCAAAGTTAATGGTGTGGGACCGAAACTGGCACTGGCCATTTTATCCGGCATGTCTGCACAACAATTTGTGCAGGCCGTGGAGCAGCAGGAAATTGTCGCACTGGTCAAATTACCGGGCGTCGGTAAAAAAACTGCCGAACGCTTAGTCGTCGAAATGAAAGACCGGTTTAAAGGGATGCACGGCGACCTGTTCTCCGGAGAGACACCTTTTGAACTGTCGGCACCGTCATCTGCGCCGGCAGATAATAATGATGCGGAAGCGGAGGCTGTCTCGGCACTGGTGGCGCTGGGTTATAAGCCTCAGGAAGCAAGCCGTATGATCAGTAAAGTCGGCAAGCCGGCCGCTGACTGTGAAACGTTAATCCGTGAAGCATTGCGTGCAGCAATATAAGGATCCTTATGATTGAAGCTGACCGTCTGATCTCTGCGGCGCCCCGGACAGAAGAAGAGACACTGGACCGTGCTATCCGGCCAAAATTACTCGATGAATATGTCGGGCAACCGCAGGTCCGCGAGCAGATGGAAATCTTTATTAAAGCCGCCAAAATGCGTAATGATGCCCTCGACCATTTACTGATTTTTGGTCCGCCGGGGCTGGGTAAAACTACGCTGGCGAATATTGTGGCTAACGAAATGGGCGTTAATTTACGCACAACTTCCGGCCCGGTATTAGAAAAGGCAGGGGATCTGGCCGCAATGCTGACCAATCTCGAAGCCCATGATGTGTTATTTATCGATGAAATCCATCGCCTGTCACCGGTGGTGGAGGAAGTTTTATATCCGGCAATGGAAGATTACCAGCTGGATATTATGATTGGCGAAGGACCGGCGGCCCGTTCGATTAAGATTGATTTACCGCCTTTTACCCTGATAGGCGCAACCACCCGCGCCGGGTCATTGACATCCCCGTTGCGTGACCGTTTTGGTATTGTGCAACGGCTGGAGTTCTATCAGGTCGCTGATCTGCAGCATATTGTTGCACGCAGCGCCGCCTGCCTGGGGCTGGAGCTTTCTGCAGAAGGTGCGCTGGAAATTGCCCGCCGCGCGCGCGGGACACCGCGTATTGCTAACCGGTTGTTACGCCGGGCGCGGGATTATGCAGAAGTCTGCGCCGATGGCAATATGAATGGTGAGGTGACCGCCAGTGCACTGGATATGCTGAACGTTGACAGTGAAGGTTTTGATTATATGGACCGTAAACTGTTACTGGCTATCATCGATAAATTTACCGGCGGGCCTGTCGGGCTGGATAACCTGGCCGCAGCGATTGGCGAAGAGCGTGAAACCATAGAAGATGTGATCGAGCCTTATCTTATCCAGCAGGGGTTTATTCAGCGAACTCCCCGTGGCCGTATGGCAACCACGCATGCCTACCAGCATTTTGCTATAGCCCGCGACAGGGACTGATTATACCGGGATACCAAGGTCACAGGCACTGGCCTTTGTCTCCCGGTCTGCGTATCGGCCGGGGTTATGCTGCGTTCTTTTTCAGCAGGCTGAGTATAAACAACACCGCCGCCGCGAGCACTACCGACGGACCGGCAGGAGTGTCGTAAACGGCTGAAAATGCCATGCCGCCGGTCACAGCGAGCATACCGCAGAGCACTGCCAGCCCCGCCATTTGTTCCGGTGAACTGGCAAAACGCCGTGCGGTGGCGGCCGGAATGATCAACAGAGAAGTAATGATCAGCGCCCCGACAAATTTCATTGCCACACCAATTGTCAGTGCGGTGATTAGCATCAGCAGTACCCGGCAACGGCCAATATTGACACCTTCAACCTGTGCCAGTTCCGGACTGATAGTCATGGATAACAGCGGACGCCATTGCCAGAGCAGGGTTGCCACCACGATCAGCACACCTCCGCCAATTACCCACAGGTCATCAGGCGTGACCGACAGTAAATCGCCGAACAGGTATGCCATCAAATCGACACGGACATTCGACATCAGGCTGACAACCACCAGGCCCAGAGACAGGGAACTGTGAGCCATAATGCCCAGTAAGGTATCAATGGCCAGTTGCTGACGGTGTTCCAACAGCACCAGCAGCAGTGCCAGCAGCAGGGTAATGGCAATCACTGCATAATAGGGGTTGATATTCAGCAGTAAGCCAAAAGCCACGCCCAGCAATGACGCATGGGCGAGGGTATCACCGAAATAAGACATCCGGCGCCAGACAACAAACGATCCCAGCGGGCCGGCTGCCAGCGTCAGTAACATTCCGCCCAGCCAGCCAGGTAAAAGTAATTCAAGCATCAGTCAGTATTTCCTTTACGTAACACAATCCGGCCCTGTAAATCATGACGATGATTATGATGGTGGCGATAAATAGCCAGTTCTTCTGCACCCCGCTGGCCGAACATCGCAATAAATTCCGGATGACGTGAAACAACTTCCGGTGTTCCTGAGCAGCAGATATGGTGGTTAAGGCAAAGCACATCATCCGTTTTCGCCATCACCAGGTGCAGGTCATGGGACACCATCAGTACTCCGCAATTCATTTCATGACGTAATTGATTGATCAGGTCGTAGAGTGCCACCTGGCCATTCACATCGACGCCCTGGGTCGGTTCGTCCAGTACCAGCAACTGCGGACTGCCAAGCAGCGCACGGGCCAGTAAGACCCGCTGCATTTCTCCCCCGGACAGTTTCTGCAGAGAGTAGTGCTGCAGGTGACCAGCCTGTACCCGTTCAAGGGCCGGTAAAACATCACCGGCGTTTACCTGTGGTGATAACCGCATAAAGCGTCCGACAGTCAGTGGCAGGGCAGGGTCAATATGCAGTTTTTGCGGAACGTAACCAATCCGCAGGTTCGGCGAGCGCCGGACTTGTCCCTTCCCGGGCGTCAGCAGACCCAGCACCAGGCGTACCAGGGTTGATTTACCGGCACCGTTAGGCCCCATCAGCGTCAGGATGCGCCCCGGTTGCAAGGAGAAGGAGATATTGCTTAATACGTCGCGGTGGCCGAAAGCGATCGAGACTTTATCTAACTCGACTAATGCAGTCATGGAATTTACAGTTTGCAACAAAAGTATTATGTTATAATATCACAATTTCTTACGGTATTACGAAGGATTGAATTAAAATGTTACATTTTAAATTCCGCCGGCTTCCGGCGTTGCTGGCGCTAACCTGCGCCGGAATGTTGCCAGTGGCTGCGCAGAGTGCCGTGGTTACCTCGATAAAGCCACTGGGTTTTATTGCAGCAGCAATTGCAGACGGAGTAACGCCGGTGGAAGTTGTGCTGCCGGACGGTGCATCTGAGCATGAATATTCACTGCGGCCGTCAGACGTAAAACGTATTAAAAACGCGGACTTAGTGGTATGGGTTGGGCCGGAGATGGAGGCATTTATGACCCGCCAGCTGGCTGCATTGCCGGCAGATAAAAGCCTGCAACTGGCTGCCCTGCCAGCGGTTCACTCACAACTGATGAAAGGTGATGAGGATGACCACGATCACCATGAGCATCAGCAACATGACCATCCGGAAGGGGCCTCAGCTGCGGAGAACTCTGATAGCCATCACTCTCATGGTGAATATAATATGCATATCTGGTTGTCACCGCAGATAGCCGAGGCTTCTGCGATTGCAATTCATGATAAATTATTGGAACTTATGCCAAACCGCAGAGACAAACTGGATGCGAACCTGGAATCATTTAAAGCCGGGCTGGTTCAGACCGATAAGAAAATACGTGCCCAACTGACCCCGGTAAGCCATGAAGGATACTTTGTCTTCCATGATGCTTACGGTTATTTTGAGTCATATTTTGGTCTGTCACCGCTGGGTCACTTTACTGTGAATCCGGAAATCCAGCCAGGTGCTCAGCGATTACACCAAATCAGAACACAGTTGGTTGAGCAAAAAGCAGTCTGCGTTTTTGCTGAGCCACAATTCAGGCCAGCCGTTATCGATGCTGTTGCCAGGGGGACGTCAGTGCGTAAAGGTACTCTTGATCCGTTGGGAATGAATATCAGTATCAGCCGTGATAGCTATGTGAAGTTTCTTTCACAGTTATCCGGCCAGTATGCGAGCTGTCTGAAAGGAGCATAAAAAGGAAAAATTAAGTGCAACAGATTGCCCGCTCTGTCGCCCTGGCATTTAACAACCTGCCGCGCCCCCACCGCATTTTTCTGGGGTCGCTGACGGTTATTACGCTGGCTGCCGCTGTCTGGCGGCCACCGTTTTACCATCATGGTGATGCTTCAGAATCGATAGTCAGAAATATAGAAACCGACACTGCACAACTGCGGAATATGTTGCCTGCGGCCAGTGAACCTATAGATCAGAGTACTTCAGCCCCGGATGAAGAAGATATTCCGTCAGATGACGCTGCCGATAATGATACTCCGGTTGGCCGGGAATATACCGTATCCTCAGGGGACACTTTCAGCAGTATCCTTAACCAGTACGGTATCGATCTCTCCGATATCAATGGGCTGGTAGACAGTGATAAAGCTCTGCGCGGGCTGAATATTGGCCAGACGCTGAGCTGGACACTGAACGGGGACGGTGAGTTGCAATCCCTGAGCTGGGAAATTTCACGCCGTGAGACCCGTAATTATCAACGCACGGCACAGGGCGGCTTTACCATGACCCCGACTGTCCAGCAGGGGGAATGGAAAGATACGGTTCTCCGCGGATCAGTGCAGGGCAGTTTCTCAGCCAGTGCACAGAAAGCGGGCCTGACCGGGTCCGAGGCCAGTGCGGTGATTAAAGCACTGCAATGGCAGATGGATTTTCGCAAACTGCGTGCCGGAGATAAATTCAGTGTACTGATGTCCCGTGAAAATCTGGACGGTAAGTCAATGCAAAGCCAGTTACTGGCGGTACGCCTGCGTTCGGCAGGTAAAGACTATTATGCTTTCCGCGCCGATGACGGTAAGTTTTATGACCGAAGTGGTTCCGGGTTGTCACGTGGTTTCCTGCGTTTCCCGACGGTGAAACAGTTCCGGGTTTCTTCTAACTTTAACCCGCGGCGCTTAAATCCGGTGACCGGACGTATTGCCCCACACCGCGGTGTCGATTTCGCCTTACCGATAGGTACCCCGGTACTGGCTGTCGGTGACGGTGAAGTGGTGGTATCGAAAAATGGCGGGGCAGCCGGGAATTACGTGGCTTTGCGTCATGGCCGCCAGTATATGACCCGTTATATGCACCTGAGCCGTTTGCTGGTGAAACCAGGTCAGAAAGTGAAACGCGGTGACCGTATTGCCCTGTCCGGGAACACAGGACGTTCAACCGGACCGCATTTGCATTTTGAAATCTGGATAAACAACCAGGCCGTCAACCCGCTGACGGCACAAATGCCGAGGATGGAAGGACTGAACGGCCAAGCCCGTAAGGAGTATCTGGCCAGTGTCAAAGGCTGGGTACCTCAGCTGACTTTTTAGCCAGCACTCCTTCTTTCTTTATAAAAAGCCGGGCAGTTTTTGCCCGGCTTTTTGCATTTATGCAGATGAAGATTGCAAATTGTCACTTCAGCACTATCATGATCGCGCGACTTACAGAGGCCAGTGCATGAAGAGTGAAAGAAAGAACAATATTGAGTTTATTCCGCAGTTTAAGATGTCATTCCTGAAACCAAAATACTGGGGTGACTGGATTGCTATCGGCGCGATGGCCGTGATGGCACTGCTACCGGTATCTGTCCGTGATCCGTTACTGGGGGCGCTCGGTACCCGGGTCGGGCGGCTGGCAAAAAGTGCCCGTCGCCGTGCGCGGATAAATTTATATTACTGTCTGCCTGAGTTATCGGAGCAGGCGCGGGAACAAATTATCGATAATATGTTTGCCACGGCACCCCGGGCAATGGTGATGATGGCGGAGCTGGCGATCAGAAAACCACAGGCGGTCAGTCAGCGGGTGGTATGGCACGGGCGTGAGATTATCCGGCAACTTCAGGATCAGCAACAGAATGTGATTTTTCTGGTTCCTCATGGCTGGGGAGTTGATATCCCGGCGATGTTGCTGGCTTCAGAAGGGCAGAAAATGGCGGCAATGTTCCATAACCAGAAGAACCCGCTGATGGATTATCTCTGGAACCGTCTGCGGCGTGTGTACGGCGGGCGGATGCATGCCCGCAATGACGGAATCAAACCGTTTATCAGTTCGGTTCGTCAGGGCTACTGGGGATATTATTTACCCGACCAGGATCATGGTGCGGAACACAGTGAGTTCGTGGACTTTTTCGCTACCTATAAAGCGACATTACCGGCGATTGGCCGTCTGATGAAAGTCTGTCGCGCGAAGGTGGTTCCCCTGTTTCCGGTGTATAATGGTAAAACACATCAGCTGGATATTTATGTGCGTCCGCCGATGGCAGATTTGGAACAGGCCGATGATAAAACGCTGGCCAGACGAATGAATGAAGAAGTGGAAGTTTTTGTCCGGCCTCACCCCGAGCAGTACACCTGGATACTGAAATTATTAAAAACCCGCCGTGAAGGAGATACGGAGCCATATGCGCGTAAAGATCTCTGAGCTGCCAGTACAATAACGATGGGCGGGTTCCACGGGCGGTGATCTGCCGTGGAACCTCCGTTATCTATTCCACCCGCAATACACGGCTGGTATTCGTTGTTCCGCTGGCCCCCATAACATCGCCCTGAGTCACCACTACCAGGTCTCCGGACATCAGGTACCCCTGGTCACGCAACAGGGTGACGGCATCATGAGCTGCAGCCACACCGTCCGTGTAACTCTTAAACGCCACCGGCGTCACGCCGCGGTACAGGGCCGTTAGGCTGAGTGTTTTAGGATGGCGGGACATGGCGAAAATCGGCAATCCGGATGTGATCCTTGATGTCATTAATGCTGTCCGGCCAGACTCAGTCATGGCGATTATGGCAGTGACACCCTGCAACCGGTTCGCTGCATACATTGCCGACATAGCGATCGCTTCTTCGATATTATCAAACTGCATATCAGGGCGCGGTTCCGAAGCCTCAGCCCCCGAAATTTTCTCAGCGCCAAGGCACACTCTGGCCATCGCGCTGACGGTTTCAGCAGGATATTGTCCGGCGGCGGTTTCCGCAGACAGCATGACCGCATCGGTCCCATCCAGCACCGCGTTAGCAACGTCCATAACTTCTGCGCGGGTCGGCATCGGGTTAGTAATCATTGATTCCATCATCTGGGTTGCAGTGATCACCGTACGATTAAGGCGATGTGCCCTGCGGATCAGCGTTTTCTGGATACCGACCAGTTCAGGGTCACCAATTTCAACCCCTAAATCGCCCCGTGCGACCATCACCGCATCACAGGCAAGGATAATGTCGTCCATTGCTGCTTCGGAAGCGACAGCTTCGGCACGTTCCACCTTGGCGACTATCTGTGCATTACAGCCAGCGTCCTGCGCCAGTTTACGGGCGTAATGCAGATCAGCACCGACACGGGGAAAAGAGACTGCCAGATAGTCGACACCGATACTGGCTGCCGTGCGGATATCTGCTTTATCTTTTTCTGTTAAGGCCGCCGCCGATAAACCACCGCCCAGTTTGTTAATGCCTTTGTTATTCGACAGGGGGCCACCGACAGTGACTTCGGTAAATACCTGATATTCGTTAATCCGCAGCACTTTTAATTGTACCCGCCCGTCATCCAGTAACAGGATGTCACCGGGAACAACATCACGGGGCAATCCTTTGTAATCGATACCGACTTTATCCTTATCGCCTTCACCTTTTTCCAGGCTGGCATCCAGCAGGAAAGCATCGCCTGTATTCAGAAAGACCTTTCCTTCTTTGAAGGTCGACACCCTGATTTTCGGGCCTTGTAAATCGCCAAGGATGGCTACATGACGCCCCAGCTTTTGCGCAATCTCCCTGACTTTCACCGCCCTGGCCTGATGGTCTTCTGCGCTGCCGTGGGAGAAATTAAGGCGAACCACATTGGCGCCGGCAGCAATAATTTTTTCGAGATTATTATCGCGATCGGTCGCCGGGCCCAGGGTGGTAACAATTTTGGTTCTTCTGAGACGTCTACTCATTGAGAGGAATCCTTAGGTGGTGAGGTAAGTGTCCTGAGGGTCTCGCCACTATATGTAGTGTGTAAGTGGACCTTGAGGCACTAAATGTGGGTCTCTCTGTATCCCTATCTGTTTGTCCTCTTTGAGTGAATCCATATGACTCACTAATTGAGAAGACAGCAAGTGACACAAATAGCGCCCCAAAGATGACACAAGGTAACCATCATCATAAGGTGGACACAATGACAACTCAATGTCTGACACTCAAAGACCCGCTTACTGGTATAGAGGGTGGTTGCTAATAATGATTATGACCACCACACCTACAGTCCACACAGAGACCACTATAAGCCTCTCTAAGGCCATCTCCCTTAGTTCCCTTGCTGTCCCTCAGTTAGTACGCCGTAAGCCCTCTGGACGCTATACGATGCGGCTACGTAGAGTTGGCTCAGTGGTTCCTTTACTATCTATTGGTCTCCGCACTACGAATAGGCAGGAAGCTATGACACGAATGAAAGAACTTGCAGCGACCGCTAAGGCGTTCCTGTTGGATAACAATGAGGCGACCACTGAGGAACTCAATGGACACCTGAAGTCTATGGCCTTAACGTTACTCACTGACAAGGTGGGTGACTACTGGTCTGGTCTGGAGGTTGACCATTTGGGAGACGCTAAGGCAGACCTTAAGACTCTGGCTCAGGGTTCTCTGTCAGTCCACCAGCAAGAGCACATAGTGAAGGCACTGGAGGTTATCACAGCGGCACAGGCGAGGGTCCATAGTGGTGACTCTAAGCCGCTGCTCTCTGTATTGTCTCAGTTAGATAGTACAACAGGCAACGCTACAGCGATTCTGACAGATGAGCAGGGGGATAGCCCTACAGATTTCACACAGGGACACCATAAAGAGGGTGATGAATTATGCTGGGAACAGCTATCATCAATCTATAGAGGTGAGCACAGCATTAACTTAAAGCCAGCCTCACAGGTGGACATAGCCAGCGCCCATAAGACGCTCACTCGGTTCACTCAGGGTGTTAACTGGAAGACCCACACGAGAGCACAGGTAGTGACTATCCGTGATGCCATGATTGCTGAGGGTCTCGCATTATCTACAGTCAATAAGCTACTGGCTAAGCTCTGTGCTTGCATCAATTGGGCCAGACTGAATGGGCATATCAGCCACGACTACACAAAGGGTCTCAAGGTTAAAGGCGTTGAGTCTTCACGTAGAGCATTCTCAGAGGATGAACTGTCTAAGGTGGTAAACACCATTACCAACGAGAGAGAACTCAATAAGAGGCTATTTGGACAGCTTGCGGTTATCACTGGTGCCCGATGTGGAGAACTCACTCAGTTAACCAAAGAGGATATTGTAGAGATTGAAGGTGTAGGTCTGTGCATCGACATTAACGACAGCGGAGAGAAGACCCTCAAGACTAAAGCGAGTGCTCGTATCGTCCCGCTTATTGATGGTGCTCAGGGTTTCAACCTCAAGGAGTTCCGGGAGTTTGTCGCTAAAGCTCCTGCGGGTGTCCCGTTGTTCAAGCTGGACCGCAATAGAATGTCTAAGTGGTTCAATGAGAAGGTGCTACCTGAGGCACTACCAGACCGCACAGGGGACCTTGTGTTGCACTCATTGAGACACACGCTGGCTACCCTACTTAAACAAGCTGAGGTCTCTGAAAGTGTCGCTCAGGACGTGTTAGGCCACGCTAATCAGTCCATTACTTTCGGTCTCTATGGGAAGGCTAAGAGTGTGGAGCGGATGAGGGAAGCCTTAGAGAAGGCCCTGAATAATCGTTAAGTGTCAACAAGTTTCCATGCGACTCACTATTGGGAGTACAGAGAGGAAAACTTTCTGTGCTTCCACATACGACGGTAGTGTTCAAAATTCTGTGTCATTTCAGTAAACTAATCTAAAAAAAGAGATGACACATGACCAGGCCCACCTTA
>NZ_JAERJS010000034.1:0-29731 GCF_018257525.1 Tatumella sp. JGM130
ATACCGGGATAATGAATACTTCTTCCTGAAGATAAAAGCAGCGTTCCCCGGTAAAACGCGATGAACCAAAAAAAAGCCTTTATGGCTCAAAACAGGTAGTTTTTTACTTGGGATAATACTCGTACTGACCGCCATTTTTTTTATTTATGGCGGTATCAAACTGATCTCACTGGGGGGAAGCTGGTATTTTCTGATCTCGGGTATTCTGATGCTGATCAGCGGCTATCTTTTGCTACGCGGCCGTTCTTCCGGGGCAGTGCTTTATATTCTGACCATGGCCGGGACCATTCTATGGGCGCTTGCCGATGCGGGGCTTAATTTCTGGCCGTTAATTTCCCGACTGATGTATCCGGGCGGACTGGCAATTATTGCATTCTTATTACTGCCTCCTTTGCGCCGTTATGAAAACCGTGCATCGGAGTGGAAAAGTGCTTATCTGTTAGGCTTGCTGTCTGTTGTGGCCTTTGCGGTGTCATTTGGTTATATGTTTGTCCCCCATGATCCGGTGCCATTTGCTGGCCAGCAACAGCCGCTGGTACCTGTAGCCAAAGACCGGATGCAGAAAAACTGGGACAACTACGGTAATACCCCCGGTGGCAGCCGCTTTGTCGCGCTGGATCAGATTAACCGGAATAATATTTCAGCACTGAAACCTGCCTGGACTTTCCACACCGGGGATATTCCCCTTAGTCCTGATGGTAACGGTGCAGAAGATCAACAAACACCTTTGCAGATCGGGGACCGTGTTTTCCTGTGTACTCCCCATAACAATGTGATTGCGGTTGATGCGGATACAGGGAAGCAGATCTGGAAAGCTGATATCAACGCCAAATCGTCTGTCTGGATGCGCTGCCGTGGTCTGGCTTATTTTGATGCGACCGCGCCGGTACCGCAGCCAACTGTACCTGGCAGTACGCTACCGGCTCCGGTGGCTACGGTAAATGCCGGAGGCTGTGAACGTCGTATTCTGATGAATACTATCGATGACCGCCTGATTGCGCTGAACGCTGACAATGGTGAATTCTGTGAAGACTTTGGTAACAAAGGTACAGTGAATCTGTTAGCCGGGATGGGCCATGCGCCGGATCCGCAATATGTGATCACATCGGCACCGACCCTGGCGGGTACGACTGTGGTGGTCGGTGGCCGGGTATCTGATAACGTCAGTACGGATATGCCCGGTGGTGTGATCCGTGGGTATGACGTTATCACGGGAGCGTTGCGCTGGGCCTTTGATGCGGGCAACAAGGATCCTAATACAGTACTGAAAACCGGAGAACATTATGTCAGGAGTACCCCGAATTCATGGGCTCCGATGTCTTATGATCCGTCGATGAATACCGTATTTATGCCGATGGGCAGTTCTTCTGTTGATATCTGGGGAGCAAACCGCACAGCACTGGATCATAAATACGGTGCTTCTGTGCTTGCTGTTGATGCGACCACAGGTAAAGAAAAATGGGTATATCAGACAGTCCGCAATGATCTGTGGGACTTTGATGTTCCTATGCAACCGGGCCTGATTGATTTTAAAACCGGCGATGGCAGTGAAAAACCGGCAGTCGTTGTGGGCACCAAAGCAGGACAGATTTATGTGCTGGATCGTCTGACAGGAAAACCACTGACCAAAGTGGAAAATGTCACAGTGCAGGGCGGAGGGATCCCGGGGGAGCAATACAGCTATACTCAGCCACGTTCTGTCGGGATGCCACAAATTGGTGCGCAGACATTAAAAGAGTCTGATATGTGGGGGGCCACCCCTTTTGACCAGCTGGTATGTCGTATCAGCTTTAAATCAATGCGTTATAACGGACTCTATACCGCACCAGGTACCGATAAATCGCTGAGCTTCCCTGGTTCTCTGGGAGGAATGAACTGGGGCAGTCTGTCTGTCGACCCGGTGAACCACTACATCTTTGTCAACGATATGCGCCTCGGCCTGTGGCAGCAGCTGATCAAAGCCGACCCTGAGGCACAGACTGCGGTGAATACCGGCGGTGAGGCTGTTAATACCGGAATGGGCGCCGTACCGATGAAAGGTGCACCTTATTCGGTGAATAAAAACCGCTTTATGTCTCCGCTGGGTATTCCATGTCAGGCACCACCGTTCGGTACTCTGAGTGCTATTGATATGAATACGCAGAAAATTGTCTGGCAGGTGCCGGTGGGTACGGTTCAGGATACCGGCCCGTTCGGCATTAAAATGGGGGTAAAAATGCCTGTCGGTATGCCAACACTGGGCGGTACGCTGGCGACACAGGGCGGGCTGGTATTTATTGCCGGGACCCAGGATTACTACCTGCGTGCTTTTGACAGCTCAACCGGTAAAGAAGTATGGAAAGCGCGTTTACCTGTCGGCAGTCAGGGCGGACCGATGAGCTATGTTTCGCCGAAGACCGGTAAACAGTATATCCTGATTTCTGCGGGTGGCGGACGTCAGTCTCCGGACCGCGGTGATTATGTGATTGCTTACGCACTGGACAAATAATCATAATACAACCGCCCCCCGAAAGGGGGCGGATTGTATTAATGAAGCAGGAACAGGGTTGCCAGACCGAGAAAGATAAAAAAACCGCCGGTATCCGTCATGGCGGTAATCAGTACGCTGGAACCAATAGCAGGGTCCCGCTTCAGTTTGGTCATTATTAGCGGAATTAATACCCCCATACAGGCAGCAAGCAACAGGTTAAGGATCATAGCCAGCATCATCACTCCGCCCAATGCCAGGTTGTGATACAGCAGCCAGGTTATCAGCCCCATAATACCGCCCCAGAAAATCCCGTTAATTAACGCGACCCCAAGCTCCCGCAGAAACAGAAATGAAAAGTTACCCGGTTCGACCTGATGTAAAGCGAGGGCCCGGACAATCATGGTGATGGTCTGATTTCCGGTATTACCGCCGATACCGGCAACAATCGGCATCAGCGTCGCCAGGGCGACTAAATGGGCAATGGTATCTTCAAACAGACCTATCACCCTTGACGCAATAAATGCTGTACACAGATTAAGTGCCAGCCAGGCCCAGCGATTCTTTACCGCTTTACTGACCGGGGCAAAAACATCTTCTTCCTGACTGACCCCGCCCATTTTTCGGATGCTGGACTCATTTTCCTGATTCACCAGGTCGATAATATCTTCAATCGCGATACGGCCGATCAACCGTTGTTTCGGGTCAGTGACCGCGGCCGAAATCAGGTTATAACGTTCAAAAGCACTGGCGGCATCTTCAGCCTTATCTTCCAGCCGGAAGGTCACCGGTGAGGAATTCATGATATCGCAGACTTTACGATCCGGGGCATTGACCAGAATATCGGTCAGCATCAGTTCACCCAGTAACCGGTTATCACTGTCAGTAATAAATAATTTATCAGTACCCTCAGGAATTTTTCCTTTACGGCGCAGAAAGCGTTGCACAACCCCGAGTCTGATATCACTACGCACGGTGATAAAGTTGAAATCCATCACCCGTGCCACACCATCAACGTCATTTTTGATGATATTCAGCAAGTCGGAGCGTTGTTTCGGGGTCAGCGAAGTCAGCAGCCGTCCGGTCAGGTCGCGTGGCAGAAAACGGGCCAGCCATGCCTGGTCGTCGATATCCAGCGGGGCGATCGCTTGCAGAATATCTTTGTCTGTCATCGGCTCGGTCAGACTTTCCCAGACATTTTCCGACGCTTCAACCAGTACCCGCCCGCGATGTTCAGCCGGGACCATTTGCCACAGTGCCTGGCGGGCATCCTCGGGAAGTGACTCCAGAATATCTGCAATATCAGCAGCATGCAGATTATCGAGATCAGTTGTGAGTTGTTTACAGAGCGGGCCCAGTTGTGGATCGGTCAGGCAGGTCTTTGCCGGGTATTTTAACAGGCCAGTGATTAGCGCCGGGTTATTCAGTAACCCGGTAATAATATTCTGACGTTTTTGCTGCAATGTACGGGTATGAGGTACGGGCATACAACATCCTCTGTTAGAAACCAGCGTGGTTAATCCGGCGCAAGATATAATTAATCATAAACGAAAATATAAACAGACGGGCCGGGAAGTGACGGAAAACAGTGATGAGCTGCTGCAGATGAGGTCCGGACGGACTAATAATAATGATCCCTGCCTCCGGCACGCAACGCTGCCGCAAATGAGACAGGGCAGAGTCACTTATTTGATAGATGTTTTCTGAGCCAGCAGGGTGGCAAAGCGCATACGGATACGCTGACCATTAGCATCAGTTTTATGCAGTTCACCGTGGTGTTCATTATATTTCAGAATATGCCAGTTACGATAATAATGGCTTAACTCCCCGGATTTAAAGGTAAAAGGAAAATCCAGCGGGCAGGGAGTATCAGTGGTATCCATAGCTGCAACAATCAGGTTAAAGCCTTCTTTTGCAGTGGATGCCTGCATATCGGCAATCAGTTGCGGGATGGTCTCAGGCTGCAGGAACATCATTACCACGGTCGAGATGACTAACTGAAAGCTGCCGTTAAACCGGTGGTGGTTTACATCGATATTTTCACAGCGAATATGGGAAAGCTGTTCCTGATCGATCATTTGTTGCAGATGAGCCAGACTGGCCGGATTATTATCCCAGCCAGTAATATCAAAGCCATGGGCGTTAAGGTATAAGCTGTTACGTCCCCGCCCACAGCCAATATCCAGTGCTTTCCCGACCGTTAAACGGGGGAGTGCTTCCCGCAGCTCGGAATGGGGAAGTGAGAGCTGATACTTCTCTGCATAATAGTTATCAGGCCGGAGAGAGTGCTTATCCATGTTATGTCGGCTCCTTTTCGTCTTCTTCTTTCAGGTTCAGTTGCCAGCCGGTAACGTCCTGCCAGTAGAGTTGTTCACGTTCCAAATCAAGTTGCACCAGTGCATTCTGGCTGAAAAAACCGGTCGGAAAAATCAGCGTCCAGTGTCCGTCGTCGGTCTCCAGTCTCAGGCTGGCCGGATGTGTCGTTGCCTGGCGCTGGTTACTTAACAGGCTGGCCAGACGCAGGATAAAGATCAAGGGTAAAAACTGCTTCTTTTTAAAAGACATAAAACGGGGAAATTCCTCCGTCTTGATACCCTTACGGTGATTACGTACCAAAGTTGCCAGCAGTAATTGCTGTGACTGGCTAAAGCCCGGCATATTGGAGTTTTGCAGGATATACGATGAATGGCGTTGCATTCCGCTGTGATTAATCGATAAGCCGACTTCGTGTAACATTGCTGCCCACTGTAATAATGCGGTCAGCTGAGGATTTTCCAGTTTCGGGTTTTGCTGCTGCCACTGGCTGTGTAGATGCCGGGCGGTTTGTAATACACGGTCAGCCTGCTCACTGTCAATCGCGTAATGGTTCGCCAGACTTTGTGCGGTGCGGGTGCGGATATCCTGATGGCGGAAGCGCCCCTCCATCTCATACAATACCCCTTCACGCAGTGCACCGTCCGAATAGAGCAGCTCGCGGATCCCCAGTGAGTCAAAAACACCGCGTAAAATTGCCAGCCCCGGGACAAACACCGTTTTACGTTCTTCCGATAATCCGGGCAGGCTTAACGCATCAAAGGACTTAAACTTAATCACTTCATCGTACAAACGGTCAAGTCCGTCAGGGGTGATCGTTTTTTCTTTTTCACCCAGCGCCGCCAGGACTTCACAGGCGGCTTTAATGGTTCCTGAGGCACCAAGAGCATATTTCCATCCCTGCAGGCGAAACTGCCAGGCAAGGGTTTCCAGTTTCCGGACCGATGCCAGCCGTGCACGGCGGAAATTTTCTGCCGAAATAGTCCCGCCAGGGAAATAAAGATTAGAGAAACTAACGCAGCCCATCCGGCGGCTTTCGACCAGCTGGGGTTCAAAATCTTCACCGATCACCAGTTCGGTAGAACCGCCACCGATATCGATCACCAGTTTGCGGCCTTTCTCCGGCTGAGTGTGCTCGACCCCCATAAAAATTAACCGGGCTTCTTCGTTACCGGCAATAATTTCTATCGGATAGGGTATTATTTCGGCCGCACGTTGTAAAAACTCTTCGGCGTTAGTGACAACCCGTAATGTATGCGTTCCGACGATTGAAACATTTTCTGCCCGGAACCCCTGTAAACGCTCGGCAAACAGCGCCAGGCAGGACAGGCCGCGCTGGATCCCTTCTTCACTCAGACAATTCCGGTCATCAATAGCATCAGCCAGATGGACCCGCTGCTTCAGGCGACTAAGAACCTGTAAAGCACCGTCTACCACCCGGGCGATAACCATATGAAAACTATTAGAACCGAGGTCGATTGCCGCGAATTCCTGCGGTTTAGCTGCTTTTTTTGGCGTCGTTGGCATAGGTATTATTCAGGTTGTTCCAGGTTTCTGATGTACTCGTAAATAGCCAGTTGTCCGCGGACTTTACGGCGGTTACCGCGTGGCACATAACGATTACTCATCTCTTTATCAATGATCCTTGCTTTCACCGTATCGCTGAACAAAATACCGATGATATCAAGAATACGTTGCTTAATTTGCGGGTCGAGAATTATAACAGCAACTTCAATCCGGTAATCAATATTCCGCGTCATCCAGTCTGCCGAAGAGAGATAGACTTTTTTATCACCGTTGTTTTCAAAAATGTAGACCCTGTCATGTTCCAGATAACGGTCGAGGATACTGATCACTCTGATGTTCGTGCTGATACCGGGTAAGTCCGGAATCAGTGAGCACATTCCCCTGACCAGCAGGTTGACTTTCACCCCTGCTCCCGAGGCAGCATACAAGCGGTCAATCAGTCCTTTATCTACCAGGTTATTGATTTTAAGCGTTATTCCTGCCGGATTTCCCTGTTGTGCATGGGCTATCTCCTGATCAATTAACTGATACAGCATACGTCGTGAATTCTGCGGTGATACCATCAGATAATCAAAAGATACCGGACGGTAAGGGTTTTCAATAAAGTTAAATACCCGGCGGACTTCGTTGGTGATACGCGCATCGGAGGTTAACAATGAGTAGTCCGTATACAAGCGGGCTGTTTTTTCATTGAAGTTACCGGTGCCGATATGTGCGTAGCGTACCAGTTCTTCACCTTCCCGGCGGGAGATTAAAAACAGTTTAGCGTGGATTTTTAACCCCGGCGCCGAAAATATGACATGCACACCGGCCTCTGTCAGCCGTTTCGCCCAATGGATATTGGCTGCCTCATCGAATCTTGCCTGTAACTCTACGACCACGGTCACTTTTTTTCCGTTGTGTGCTGCGTGGATCATGGCATCCATAATCCGGGAATTTTTTGCGACCCGGTAGATATTAATTTTTATTGAAAGAACCGCAGGGTCAAACGATGCCTGGCGTAAAAATTCCAGCACATGCTCAAAGGTATGGTACGGGTAATACAGCAGAATATCCCGGGAGCGTACAGCATCAAAACCATTGCGGTAGTTATCGAATCCCGCGTGACGGATCGGTGGCAGTGGCTTATTTTCCAGATTGCGCTGGCCCGCATTCGGGAACTGGATAAAATCTTTAAAGTTGTGATAACGCCCGCCCGCCAGAATGGAATCATAATTTGAAACAGAGAGTTTTTCACACAACATTTCAACCATAGGGGCTGGCATATCCCGCTGGTAAACAAAGCGTACCGGCTCGGCGGTTAATCGCTGTTTCAGGCTGGATGACATAAGCTCCAGCAGGCTCGATTCCATTTCTGTGACCAGATCATATTCTGCATCGCGGGTCATTTTCATGGAGTAAGCATTCAGTTCGTCGTAATCGAAGAAACCTTTAAAAATATCATCCAGACAATATCTGAGAATATTATCCAGCAGGATCATCGGTTTTTTCCTGCGTGGCGGTTCGGCCGGCAGATTAATAAAACGCGGCACTTTATCGGAAGGGATCTCAAGCAGGGCGTAGCGGATATCTTCACCGCGGATAACCTCTACTGCCAGATAGGTATAATCATCTTTCAGAAACTGTGTCAGGTCGGTTTCGCTGTTCAGCAAAATAGGGGTAACGTGCGGACGCAGATTGCGGGCAAAATAGTCGCGCAGCCATACCTGCTGGTTGGTGGAAAGCTGACGTTCATTGATCAGGAATATCTGGTTACGGGCCATTTCCAGCAACAGTTCGTTGTAAAGCAGGTCGAATTCCTGGTCTGCCCGCATAACCCGTTGCTGAATTTTTTTCATTAAATGGCGGGGAACCGTCACTGAGCCTTGTTCTTCACCAATCAGAATCCGGCGTTTCAGCTCGGCAAAACGGACTTTATAGAATTCATCAAGGTTGCTTGAATAAATACCAAGAAAACGCATTCTTTCGATAAGCGGATTGAGTTTGTCAGCAGCTTCCTGTAGCACCCGTTCATTAAATGATAACCAGCTTAACTCTTTTTCTATATACAGCTTTTCCTGACCCATCCTGACCCCGTATTGCTGTGACACAACTAAAGCTTCAGTTTCTCATGCCATTATGGCGAGAATATTGCAGAAATGTCCAATACTGCTCAGTAACAAAAAAAGGCGGAGGAGGGCGCTAAGAAAAAAACGCTGCCTGTGACTCCGGCAGCGTTTCAGTGGCTATTCGCTCAGTGGCGAACGAATACCGGTGGCAGGCAGAGGAGTGCCATCCAGCCAGGCCAGACCATCCTTTAGTCTCAGCCGGTTTTCAAGAAACCACTGAATGGCTTGCGGGTAGATCACATGTTCCTGAACCCGGATTTTATCCTGTAGCTGTTGTTCGGTATCACCGTTATTTACGGGGACCACAGCCTGTAATATCACCGGGCCACCATCCAGCTGTTCCGTGACAAAATGTACCGAAACCCCGTGTTGTTTATCACCATTCTCCAGAACCTGGCGATGGGTATGCAGGCCGGGATAGGCTGGCAATAATGACGGGTGAATATTGATCATGTGACCGGCGTAATGCTGTACGAATTCCGCACTCAGGATACGCATATAACCTGCCAGCACTACCAGGTCGGGAGAATATTCGTCAACCAGTTTCATCAACTGCCGATCAAATTGCTGACGGTCAGCAAAATCTGACGGTGTCAGGGCATGTGCCGGAATCCCGGCCTGCCGCGCCCGATCAAGTCCGCTGGAGGTCACCTTATTGCTAAAAACTGCAACAATTTCAGCGGCTTCTGCAAGCTGGCCAGATCTGCAGGCATCGATAATTGCCTGCAGATTGGTGCCGGTGCCGGAAATCAGGATCACCAGCCTTTTCATCACTTAATCACTACCTGCTCATCGCTGGTGGTGGCCGCTTCAATGACCCCGATTTTCCAGGCTTTTTCGCCGGCATCCTGCAGTAACTGTAACGCTTTATCAGCATTCTCCGGACTCAGGGCAATAATCATCCCCACACCGCAGTTAAAGGTACGGTACATTTCGTGAGTACTGACATTGCCGGCCTGTTGTAACCAGCCGAAAATGGCCGGCCATTGCCAGCTGCTTTCATCAATCACGGCACGGGTATTTTCCGGTAATACACGCGGAATATTTTCCCAGAAACCACCGCCGGTCAGGTGAGCAATGGCATGTACATCAACCTGTGCAATCAGGTTCAGAATATTTTTGACGTAAATACGGGTCGGTGCCAGCAGGTGATCGGCCAGAGACTGACCTTCCAGCTGTTTTACTGAAGGATCTGTCTGGCTGACTTCCAGAATTTTACGGATCAGTGAATAACCGTTGGAATGCGGACCGCTGGATCCCAGAGCCAGCAGAACATCGCCATCACTGACTTTACTGCCATCAATAATTTCTGATTTCTCAACCACTCCGACGCAGAAACCAGCAACATCGTAATCTTCACCATGGTACATACCCGGCATTTCGGCCGTTTCCCCGCCGACCAGGGCACACCCTGATTGTGAACAGCCTTCAGCAATACCACTGATCACCGCGGCAGCAGTGTCGACATCCAGTTTCCCGGTGGCATAATAATCCAGGAAAAATAGCGGCTCAGCCCCTTGCACGACCAGGTCATTCACACACATTGCAACCAAATCAACACCGATATGGTCGTGGCGTTTCAGATCCATTGCTAAACGCAGCTTGGTGCCTACGCCATCGGTGCCTGAAACCAGAATAGGTTCACGGTATTTTTGTGGTAAGGCACAGAGTGCACCAAATCCACCGAGTCCACCCATCACTTCCGGGCGGCGGGTTTTTTTTACAACACCTTTAATACGATCAACCAGATCATTACCAGCATCAATATCAACACCGGCATCTTTATAACTGAGAGTGGTTTTGTCGGTCACTGCGGAGTCCCCACGCGAATTGCGGTTGGTGGTTTAAATAGAGCGCGGCTATTCTATCAGTGCAGGCAAACGTTTGCGAGTCTGATGTTAACCTGAAATTATCTGTCCGGAGCTTCAGACGCCGTCAGGGTGGCAGAGACAAAAAATGTCTGCGGATTGATACACAGGCGTATAAGCCACAGCGAAAAAGCGCTATAATCCGGCGATTTTTTTTTAGCTCAACACACTCCGGGAGAATAATAATGAAGATCGTGGAAGTCAGACACCCGCTGGTCAGACATAAACTGGGCCTGATGCGTGAGCATGATGTCAGTACCAAACGTTTTCGTGAACTGGCTTCAGAAGTGGGCAGTTTACTCACCTATGAAGCAACCGCCGATCTGGAAACAGAAACTGTCACTATTGATGGCTGGAATGGCCCGGTGCAAGTTGATCAGATCAAAGGTAAAAAAATTACCGTTGTTCCTATTCTGCGAGCCGGTCTGGGAATGATGGATGGTGTACTGGAACATATTCCCAGTGCCAGAATCAGTGTGGTAGGCGTGTACCGTGATGAGAAAACGCTGGAACCTGTGCCTTATTTTCAGAAGCTTGCTTCGAATATGGATGAACGTATGGCGCTGGTGGTTGACCCGATGTTGGCAACCGGCGGCTCGATGATCGCCACTATTGATCTGCTGAAAAAATCCGGTTGTAACAGTATAAAAGTCTTAGTACTGGTCGCGGCCCCGGAAGGGATTGCTGCACTGGAGAAAGTACATCCGGATGTTGAACTGTACACTGCCTCTGTCGATCAGGGACTGGATGAACAGGGTTATATTATCCCGGGTCTGGGTGATGCCGGTGATAAAATCTTTGGTACTAAATAATCAGTCGTTGTTATCGGGTAATGCTCAGCGGGCTGGTCGCTGGCCTATGAAGTCATTACTCTTTAACAGTGAAACTGCACAACAGATAACGTCACCGTTATCTGTTGTCGGTATATACCGGCAGCTGTGTTTTTTTCAGACCGACTCTGTGTCGGTTTTTTTATGTCCGGACAATTTTAAAGGGGATAAGCAGCAATGATACGGCGCACTATTGCGGTTGACGAAAGACCGTCGTTACTCCAGACCATTCCGCTCAGTTTACAGCATTTATTTGCGATGTTTGGTGCCACTGTACTGGTACCGATTTTGTTTCATGTGAATCCGGCCACCATCCTGTTATTTAATGGCCTGGGGACATTACTGTACCTGTTTATTTGTAAAGGAAAAATCCCCGCCTATCTCGGTTCCAGTTTTGCTTTTATTTCGCCGGTTTTGTTGCTGTTACCCCAGGGATATAACGTTGCATTGGGGGGATTTATTTTATGCGGAGTTCTGTTCTGCCTGGTCGGGCTGCTGGTCAAAAAAGCCGGTACTGGCTGGCTTAATATTATGTTTCCTCCGGCAGCGATGGGCGCGATAGTGGCGATTATCGGCCTGGAACTGGCCAGTATCGCCGCCGGAATGGCCGGGTTACTGCCGGCTGAGGGGGCCACGATTGACAGTAAGACCGTGACTGTTTCACTGGTAACCCTGGGGGTTACCGTCTTTGGTTCAGTGTTATTCCGCGGATTTCTTGCCATCATTCCGATCCTGATCGGGGTCGTTTTCGGTTATATGCTGGCTTCTTTTATGGGGATGGTTAACTGGACCGGCGTTGAACAGGCACACTGGTTTGCGTTACCGGTTTTTTATAAGCCGCGTTTTGAGTGGGCGGCAATGCTGACCATCCTGCCTGCAGCGCTGGTGGTGATCGCTGAACATGTGGGCCATCTGGTGGTTACCGCAAATATTGTTAAACGTGATCTGATTAAAGATCCGGGATTACATCGCTCAATGTTTGCCAATGGCCTGTCTACCGTAATTTCAGGCTTTTTCGGCTCCACCCCGAACACCACCTATGGTGAGAATATCGGAGTGATGGCGATCACCCGCGTTTACAGTACCTGGGTAATTGGCGGAGCGGCAGTAATTGCTATTTTTCTGTCCTGTATCGGTAAGCTGGCCGCGGTTATTCAGGCGATCCCTGTTCCGGTAATGGGCGGAGTCTCTTTACTGTTATACGGGGTGATTGCTGCTTCCGGGATCCGCGTACTGATTGATTCCAAAGTGGATTACAGTAAACCACAAAACCTGATGCTGACTGCGATTATCCTGATTATTGGCGTCAGCGGGGCCAAAATTCAGCTGGGAGCGGTGGAACTTAAAGGCATGGCTCTGGCGACGGTGGTCGGTGTGATATTAAGTATCCTCTTTCATATTATCAGTCTGGTACGTCCGGAACCTGAGGAATATGACAACGCAGAGTAAGGGACGACATATAAAGCAGGCAACCGCGGGTTGCCTGATTCATATCGACAGGGAAGTTGTGATAGACTCAGCAGGTTTCTTGCGAGTTATGCTGAGGTGCACCTGAACACGCCGGCGCAATTGTCATTGCCACTTTATTTGCCTGATGATGAAACCTTTGCCAGTTTTTGGCCGGGGGCGAATTCATCATTATTAGCTGCGCTCAAAGCAGCGCTTGATCAGCAACATGGCGGTTATATTTATTTCTGGTCACGGGAAGGCGGGGGCAGGAGCCACTTGCTGCACGCAGCCTGTACGGAAATATCATCACGTGATGCCGCCGTAGGCTATGTTCCGCTGGATAAACGCACCTGGTTTGTGCCTGAAGTACTGGAAGGTATGGAGCACCTGGCGCTGGTATGCATCGATAATATCGAATGTATTGCCGGGGATGAAGCCTGGGAAATGGCTATTTTCGATCTCTATAACCGGATCCTCGAGACCGGAAAGACCCTGTTACTGATCACCGGTGATCGCCCGCCCAGACAGCTGAACCTGAAATTAGCCGATCTTGCATCGCGTCTTGACTGGGGGCAGATTTACCGGCTACAGCCGTTATCGGATAACGAAAAACTCCAGGCCTTACAGCTGCGATCCGGTTTACGGGGGTTTGAGTTACCAGAAGATGTCGGGCGTTTTCTGCTGAAACGGCTGGACAGGGAAATGAGAACATTATTTGAGACCCTGGATCAGTTGGATCATGCCTCTATCACTGCCCAGCGAAAACTGACAATTCCTTTTGTTAAAGAGACCCTCGGGCTTTAGTCCCCGAGGATTTCCAGCACATTTTCCGGCGGGCGGCCAAGCCTTGCCCGCTCACCGTTGACCACGACAGGTCGCTCAATCAGTTTCGGGTGTTCGGCCATGGCCTGCAGTAATGTATCTTCACTTAAGGCCGGGTCATTTAATCCCGACTGTTTATAGATTTCTTCGCCACGGCGCATCAGCTGGCGGGGATCTGTAAAACCGAGTCTGGTTAGCAGGGATTTAACAGTGGCAATATCGGGCGGATTATCCAGATAGAGAATAATCTCGGGGTCGACCCCGTGTTGCTGTAACAGCTGCAATGTTTCACGGCTTTTCGAGCAACGGGGATTGTGATAGATACGGATGGTCAAAGTAATTACCCTTTCTGATACTGACGGTAGCGTTGTTGCAGCTGACGAAGCTGGTCTATACGGGCATCATAACGTGCCTGTTTCAGGCTGCCAACCGGCACCTGTGCGCTGGCGCTGCTCAGTGCACGGATAGCCTGGTCAAGCTGCCCGTCCAGTGCCAGACCCTGTGCCTGATCGAATAATACCTCATCACTGAGTCCCTGAGCGGCATCTGCCTGGCTCAGTAAATCCCAGCCATTTGGGTCGTCAGGATAGTCCCAGCTATAGCGGTTCAGCAGCTTACTGGCATTCGCTGGCTGCCCTGCCTGTAAATAGGCATTGGCAAGGTTGAGCTGTATCACCGGATTTTTCCGCGGGCTGCCGGCCGCGGTGAGTAAACGTATGGCAGCGGCAGGTTGCTTCAGACCGATATCAATGTCCGTCATAAGGTCGAGAAACCACGGATTAGCTGGCTGGCTTTGCAATAATGGCTGAATAATATTTTTGGCATCCTGAAACTTTTTGGCAGCCATAAACTGTATCGCTCTGCCGTATTTTGCGGCCAGTTGCTGACGGGTATTGCCTTTGGCATAGTTATTCAGTACTTCATCCAGTAATGCGTTACTTCGGCCCTGTGATGTGCCATACATTCCCATAATGCGGACTTTGGCAAAAAAGAAGTCTTGCGAGGAGTGGACGACGACCGGAGGCATTTGGTTCGCCCGATCACGGGCATCGGCCAGACGACTATCAGGTAACGGGTGCGTTAACAGAATTTCCGGGGGTTTCGACGCATAGCGTGACTGGTCGGCCAGTTTCTGCATAAAAGCGGGCATTGCCTGCGGATCAAACCCTGCCCGTTGCAGGACCTGAATACCAATACGGTCAGCTTCTTTTTCGTTATCCTGGGTAAAACTGATAATTCCCTGCTGGGTGCCTGCCAGGGTACCGGTTAATGCTGCCATTCCCGCCTGCGGGCTGGCCATGGCCAGCAGGATTGAGCCAAGTGCCCCGACCCAGGTTAACGGTGCACTGCGCTTTTGTGCTTCCATTGCCCGCGCCAGATGTCGCTGCGTCACATGGGATATTTCGTGTGCCATCACTGAGGCCAGCTGGCTTTCATTATCTGTATAACGAAAAAGCGCCGAATGCAGTACTACATTTCCGCCAAAGAAAGCGAAAGCATTCAGTTCATCATTCTGTATCAGGTAAAAATGAAAGGGAGTTTTGACTGACCAGGCATGAGCGACCAGACGCTGGCCGAGAGTATTAATGTAGTTTGTCAGTAACGGATCATTAATCAGCGGTGCACTGCCGCGTAACTGACGGACATAATAATCGCCCATCTGCAGTTCCTGATTAATCGATAAAGTCGCCCCGGCCGTCGTCCCGATATCCGGCAGCGAATCAGTGATATCAGCAAACGCAGGACAGATACCGCTGCCGGCTGAGGTAATTAATAGCAGAGTTGCTAACGTTTTATTTAACAAATACCTCATCACCTGTCCCTGTTTATCTGATTTGATGTTTTGACCTTTTTCCGGCCCGGAGGTTCGCGTTGTCAGGCAGGCCGTCTGTTAACGGTGTCTGTTGGCAGGCTGAACGGGGCCGGACAGATCACCCGCAGTATAGCAGAGAGTGAAACAGGGACAGAACAGGAGAGTCTTCCGCCGCAGAGTATCTGCGACGGAAAATAACGGCGCAAACGTCAGGCGTTCAGATAGCTGAGTATAACTTCGTGATGATTTGAGGTTTTAAAATCATCAAATACTTTTTCTATTTTTCCATCAGTACCGATCAGGAATGATGTACGGTGGATCCCGTCATAGGTTTTCCCCATAAACTTCTTTTCCCCCCAGATACCAAACTGCTCGCAAACCTGATGATCCTCATCAGATAACAGAGTGAAGTTCAGCAGTTCTTTTTCAGCAAAACGCGACAGTTTTTCCGGTTTGTCGGTGCTGATCCCCAGAACCTGTACTCCGGCATTATTCAGGGTTGCCATATTATCCCGTAAACCACAGGCCTGCACGGTACATCCCGGGGTCATCGCTTTCGGATAGAAGTAAACCAGTACCCGTTCTCCCCGGAAGTCGGTTAAATTAACCTGTTCTCCGTCCTGGTCTGGCAAGCTAAACATAGGTGCATTATCGCCGGCTTTCAGTGGATTCATCATAACTCTCCGATGGTTATCTTTTGGCCGAATCAGCCAGTGAAAATTAATTTTATCAGACAGCTTTACCTTCGGTAATATTCTGCTGCAGAGCAAGTGCGGAAAATGCTTATTCTTCCCGCGGGTAATACCAGGATACGGATGTTTTTCACTAATGATGACGGCAGATGACTTATTGTGCAGGAGATGTTTCTGACGGGTCACTGTCGAGCATACTGTGTAGCCGTATACTGCCTTGCCCGTTGAGTTCTGTACAGAGCCGGTGAAATGCCTGTTCAAATAAGTAGCGATCATCGCGGGCATCACTGTGGGCCGTCATCTGGATGTTCAGGGTCGGCTGCGAATTTTCACGGCCCGGGGTCGTGCGTGATACCAGTTCAGCAATATTCATCCGGTGCTGGTCCAGCAAATCAGTAAAACGTTCGATAATACTGGGGGAATCCGCGACTTCAACTGTGATCCAGGTGGTTTCCGGACGGGGAGGCTGTGTCTCTACCCGGGTGCGCTTCATCACAATCAGTAACTCAAGTTCCGCCCCTTTCAGGGGTAATGTTGACTCAATAAGTCCGATAGCATCCCAGCTTCCCGACAGCAGCATAATAAAGGTGAATTCATCGCCCAGAATTGCCAGCCGGCTATCATCAATGTTACATCCGCAGCGGCTGACATGACGGGTGATGGTATTGACAATGCCTGGCCTGTCAGCACCGAGAGCGGTGATCACTAAATGATGTTGCGGTGACTGTGGCAAAGTACTCTTTCCTGTTTTTTTCTAATAACTCTAAGGTAAACATAAAAAAAACTGCTGACAAGCTCAGGAAGCGTCTGGCTGGCTTGCTTTTCACATGAAGTAAACCTTACCATGAAGTAATTGCACGTTGAGGGGATCACTCATGTTTACCGGAAGTATTGTTGCGCTGATTACACCAATGGATGATAACGGTGATCTTTGCCGTGAAAGCCTGAAAAAATTAATTGATTATCATGTTGATAGCGGTACTTCTGCCATCGTTTCTGTTGGAACGACCGGGGAGTCGGCGACACTCAGCCATTCTGAGCATGTGGAAGTGGTTAAAGCGACTGTTGAACTGGCCGCAGGACGTATTCCGGTTATTGCCGGTACCGGTACCAATGCAACGGCGGAAGGTATTGCATTAACCCGCAACTTTGAAGACAGCGGTGTGGTCGGTTGTCTGACGGTGGTACCTTACTATAACCGTCCGACTCAGGAAGGTATATATCAGCATTTTAAAGCGATTGCGGAAAGCAGCGAATTGCCACAAATGCTGTATAATGTACCGTCGCGCACCGGATGTGATATGTTGCCCGAAACTGTCGCCCGTTTAGCCGAAATTAAAAATATTATCGGAATAAAAGAAGCGACAGGGAACTTATCCCGTGTGAGTCAGATCCAAGAGCTGGTTGATGATAAGTTTATTTTGCTGAGCGGTGATGACGCCAGTGCCTTAGACTTTATGCAACTGGGAGGCTCGGGCGTTATTTCAGTAACAGCAAACGTTGTCGCCCGTGAAATGGCAGAAGTCTGCCGGCTTGCCGGACAAGGTGAATTTGCTGAAGCCCGGCACCTGAATCAGCGTTTGATGGCCTTACATCACACGTTATTTTGTGAACCCAATCCGATCCCCGTCAAGTGGGCAGCGAAACAGCTGGGGTTGATCGCAAACGACACATTGCGCCTGCCAATGACTCCGTTGACTGCAAAGGCAGTCCCGGCAATCGAAACAGCATTGCGTGATGCAGGTTTGCGATAATTTAGGGAGTTTGAATGGCTTACTCAGTTAAGAGTTCTGCAGTCGCTAAAGCAGCGGGGCTGTCGGTAGTATTATTACTGGCTGCCTGCTCTAACGATCAGAATTACAAGCGGCAAATTAATGGTAATGACGACTATCTGAAAGCCGCCGCATTACATGATCTGAATGTACCCGCCGGAATGATTCTGCCGTTAGAGAATGGACAGTATCAGGTACCTGCCGCACCGGCTGGCGGTGCGACCGGTACTCAGCTGGATATTCGTCCGCCGGCGCAGCCACTGGCATTGCTGAACGGTACCCGTACTCAGCTGAGCGGTAATACTGCGCAACTGATTTTTGATAATCAGCAGCCCGGGCTCTGGTCTCAGTTAATCACTATTCTCGGCAGCCGGCAGGTGAAAATTGCCCAGCGTAATGATGCTGCACAACAGCTGACCACCGACTGGATTAACTGGAACCGTCCGGACGAAGATTACCAGTACCGCGGCCGTTATCAGATTGCCGTACAGCAGCAGAGCTATCAGACGGTATTGAGCGTTCGCTCGCTGGAATTACAGCAGAAAGGTGTGGCTGTGAGTACTTCCGGTGAAATTCAGCGTTATACAACCCAATTGCTGAACGAAATTTCCGGTGAACTGAATGCGCAGGCGATTGCACGTGAAAATGCCGGAAACAGCCGTATCGGTAGTATCGATGTACAAAGCGGTGCTGATGATACCGGATTGCCGAATGTCATTATCCGCGCACCGTATTCTGCTGCATGGCAGCGTCTGCCGGTTGCTCTGTCTCATGTGGGGATGACCATATCAGATAAAGACCGTTCAGATGGCAGTCTGAAAGTCAGCTATAAAGCACCCGGCAGCAGCAGCTGGGATGCTTTAGGCGCGAAAGACCCGGGTCTGAGCAACGGTGACTACAAATTACAGCTGGGTGATTTGGGTAACCGCAGTAGTTTACAGTTCATTGATCCGAAAGGGCATGTGCTGACCCAGTCGCAAAATGATGCAATGGTACCTGTTTTACAGGCGGCGTTTAACAAATAACGCAAAAAAGGCCGGAGATTCTCCGGCCTTTTTGTTTTTAATTTGGCATAATAGTCGCGGTCAGGTAAACGATTGCGTAGCGCAATAGTTCAGGTAAAATCAATCATCATGCGTAAGTTCTTTCATGTTTGGAGTTAACAAGATGCAAAAGCAAGCTGAGTTGTATCGCGGCAAGGCTAAAACAGTATTCAGTACCGATAACCCCGATTTGCTGATACTGGAATTCCGCAATGATACATCAGCAGGAGACGGAGCCAGAATCGAACAGTTTGATCGTAAGGGAATGGTAAATAATAAATTTAACTATTTCATTATGCAGAAACTGCAACAGGCGGGTATCCCGACTCAGATGGAAGCATTGCTTTCAGATACGGAAGCGCTGGTCAGAAAACTGGATATGGTTCCGGTAGAATGCGTGGTGCGTAACCGTGCAGCCGGTTCACTGGTGAAAAGATTAGGGGTGGAAGAGGGGATTGTCCTTAACCCGCCGATCTTTGATCTTTTTCTGAAAGACGATGCGCATCATGATCCCATGATCAATGAATCTTACTGTGAAACTTTTGGCTGGGTCAGCCGGCAGCATCTGGCGCGGATGCGTGAACTGACATATCAGGCCAACGAAGTCCTGAGCCAGCTGTTTGATCAGGCCGGGCTGATTCTGGTCGACTTCAAACTGGAGTTCGGGCTATTTAACGGTGAAGTGGTGCTGGGTGATGAGTTTTCTCCGGATGGCGCACGTCTGTGGGATAAATCAACCATGGCTAAAATGGATAAAGACCGTTTCCGCCAGAGCCTGGGTGGCGTGGTAGAAGCGTACGAAGAAGTGGCCCACCGTCTGGGAGTACCACTGGATTAATTAACAGGGTGCCCCGTCAACGCCGGCATAACAGTGAGTCTGTTATGCCGGCGTTTTTGTTGGTATCAGGGTCAGCCCTGTTGCGGGACAGAGCCTGTGGGGGACTGGTCTTCTGCCGGTAACCCGACTAAAATCTGCATAATGTAATAAAAAATAACAGAGGTTACGGATGCGTTGGCAAGGGCGTCGTGAGAGCGAGAATGTCGAGGACCGGCGGGATCAGTCTTCCGGCAGCAGCGGAACGGGGGGCGGAAACGGTTTCCGTATCCCGCGCGGTAAAAGCGGTATTGTTATTCTGATTGTGGTGGTGGTAGCGGGTTATTATGGTTATGACCTGACACCTTTACTGAGTGGCGGTGGCGGTAGCAGCGTGACGACAGCATCAACTACCGGGCAGACTCATGTGCAGCGTCCGGCTGACGACCAGGCAGCGAAATTCACCTCAGTAGTGCTGGCATCAACGGAGGACACCTGGGGGGAAATTTTCCGTAAGATGGGGAAACATTACATCAACCCTAAACTGGTGATCTATCGCGGTCATACGTCTACCGGATGCGGTACCGGGCAATCGGTTATGGGGCCGTTCTATTGTCCGGCGGATCAGACGGTCTATATTGACCTCTCTTTTTATGATGAGCTGAAAAATAAACTGGGTGCCGGCGGCGACTTTGCTAATGGTTATGTTATTGCTCATGAAGTGGGACACCATGTTCAGAAACTGCTGGGTATTGAAGAAAAAGTCAGACAGCAACAGCAACACAGCAGCCAGACAGAAGCTAATCGCCTGTCGGTGAAACTCGAACTACAGGCGGATTGTTTTGCCGGTGTCTGGGGACATTCGATGCAACAGCAAAATGTGCTGGAAAACGGTGACCTGCAGCAGGCGCTGAATGCGGCCGAAGCGATTGGTGATGATAAATTACAGCAACAGAGCCAGGGACGGGTAGTCCCGGACAGCTTTACCCATGGCACTTCTCAGCAGCGTTACAGCTGGTTTAAGCGCGGTTTTGACAGTGGTGACCCCGCCCAGTGTAATACCTTTGCCGCCGGATGACTGACTGGCAAACCAGCAGTGAACAGATGCGGCGGACCGGGATCCGCCGCATCTGTATCATCAGTGGTGACAAAGACTGGGTGACGGGGGCTGCCCGCAGTGTCCGGAATACCCTGACGGGTGACTGGCTGACGGTCAGTGCAGACCTGCCGCCAGACCCACGGGTGGTCCGGCCGTCGGCAGTAAAATCTCTGCTCGGCCGGGAGTATCTTCACGGGATTTTTGATGCCCGTGACGGGTTTCATGCTGAATCTCTGGCGTGTATGGCCGGAACGTTACTGGCTGGCAGCTGGCTGCTGTTATTACTTCCGCCGAAAGCACAATGGATGACCCGAGCCGACCAGGACAGTCTGCGCTGGGCTGATACCACAGCGGCGATTGCTGTTCCCCGCTTTATGAGTCATTTTGCGTCGGTGATTGGCGCGGACAGTGAGATCAGCCATTGGCAGCAACATCAGCCGTTGTCTCTTGCACCACTGAAACCCTCTCCGGACTGGCAGTGCCGTGCGGCACAACAACAGCAGGATATTATTCGCCGGTTGCAGGAAATGGAACAGGGGGTTGCTGTACTGACAGCAGCCCGCGGACGTGGAAAGTCTGCCCTGGCAGGAATGCTGGCCCGCATTTCTCCGGGGACTATCGTCTCCGCTCCGGCAAAAGTCTCAACCGGTGTTTTACAGACGTTTGCCGGTGATAATTTTCGTTTTATAGCCCCGGATGCTTTACTGGCTGATCCGCCAGCAGATGATGGTGGCTGGCTGATTGTTGATGAAGCCGCGGCCATCCCGGCCCCGTTATTACGACAAATGACGAAATGTTTTAGCCGTGTTTTATTATCGACCACGGTACAGGGCTATGAAGGTACCGGCAGAGGATTTCTGCTGAAATTTTGTGCCGGTTTGCCTGAGGTCAGCTTTTTCAGTTTATCTGAGCCTCTGCGCTGGTCGGTACAGGACCCGCTGGAACGCTTTATTGATCAGCTGTTTCTGTTTGATGAGTCCGGCCCTTTACCAGCGGGTGAGCCGGGGGCAATACATAAGCTGTCGCGTGACAGCTGGCTGGCCGATCCCCGCACCGCCCGTGCTTTGTATCAGTTACTGAGCAGTGCCCATTACCGGACAACCCCGCTGGACCTGCGGCGGATGATGGATGCCCCCGGTATGCACTTCTGGCTGGCTGAAGGGGCAACCGCCTTACCGGGGGCTCTGTGGCTGGTGGAGGAAGGAGGGCTGAGTCAGTCTTTGAGTAATGCCGTCTGGGCCGGGTTCCGGCGGCCAAAAGGTAATCTGGTGGCCCAGTCCCTGGCGGCACACGCGGGGTTTCCGCAGGCGGCCAGTATGCGTTCCCGGCGTATCAGCCGGGTCGCGGTCGATTATATGTCCCGGCGTCAGGGGACAGGTAAAGCACTGGTGATGGCGGCCATCGCCAGCACCGGAGAGGACTGTGACTATATCTCGGTCAGTTTTGGTTTTACCACTGAGCTTTGGCAATTCTGGCAGGCCTGCGGTTTTCGTCTGGTCCGGTTTGGTACTCAACCTGAAGCCAGCAGCGGGTGTTATGCAGCGATGGCAATCCGGCCTCTGAGTGCGGCCGGTGAGCAATTAGCAACCGCTGCAGAGCAGCGTCTGTGGCGCGACTGGGAGTACCTTGCGCCGCGCTGGCTGAGTCTTCCCGGGCTGGAAAGACCCTCAGCACCCGCTCAGGGAACAGACTCTGTTGCCGGGGCAGACTGGCAGGAGCTGGCGGGTTTTGCCTGGGGAAGCCGGCCTTATGAAAGTAGTTACCCTGCACTGAGACGTTTACTGTGCAGACTACAGCAATGGCCTGAGACTCTGGCGGCTTGTGCTGATCCGGTGGCGGAGAAACACAGTATAGCCGCGGCTGGCGGGCGTAAAGCCTGGCTGAGGAAACTGCGGGCAGAAGTATCACAGCAGTTAATCATGCAGGATATACAGCAAGCACAAGACTGGCAGCAGCAACTGCAACAGCTCAGACACCCCTGAAAACCGGATAAAAAGCAGACAGGCAGCCGGTTATGGTTGCCTGTCTGTCATTGCCGATGGTTTATTTTTTGGATGGCCAGTCATCATCATCCCACTTATCGTTAAAATCACGGTGCGGGGGTAATTCAGGTTTATTATCCAGATATTTTTTCGGGTCAACCCGTTTAAGGTCTTTATAAACATTCATCAGAAGACCGACCATAAACAGAATAACAAGTATCCACCAATAGTGTTTTAACCATTCCATAACAGTGACTCCTTCCGCGGTCAGGCAACCAGTTGATCCATAATCCGCTGATACATGCGGCTCAGCAGTTGCAGGTCAGAGGCTTTCACACACTCATTGATTTTATGGATTGTGGCATTGACCGGCCCCAGCTCTACTACCTGGGTACCCATTTTTGCAATAAAGCGGCCATCAGAGGTTCCGCCCGTGGTCAGCAACTGCGGCTTAATTTCATTATAATGCTGAACGGCCTTAACCACCGCATTGACCAGTTTTCCTTGTTTTGTCAGGAAAGGCTGTCCGGAGAGGTTCCATTCCAGTGTGTATCTGAGCTGGTGGCGGGTCAGTAAGGCTTCGACCTGTTCACGGATCATTGTGTCCGTAAGTTCGGTACTGAACCTGAAGTTAAACTGCACAAATAAGTCACCAGGGATGACGTTATTACTGCCAGTACCGGCACTGATATTGGCGATTTGCATGCTGGTTGGCGGGAAAAACTCGTTACCGTTATCCCAGCGGGTGGCAACCAGTTGGTTAAGAGCCGGCATTGCCCGGTGCACCGGGTTATCAGCCAGCTGCGGGTAAGCAACATGCCCCTGCACACCATGAATTGTCAGGTTAGCTGTAATTGAGCCACGGCGACCATTTTTCGCGACATCCCCGACAATTTCAGTACTGGAGGGCTCACCGACCAGACAATATTCGACCTTTTCCTGGCGTGCCATCAGGGTTTCTACGACTTTTACGGTGCCGTTAATCCCGCTGGCCTCTTCGTCAGAAGTGATCAAAAAGGCCAGCCGGCCGCGATGATCAGGATGGCGGGCGACAAAACGTTCGGCGGCAACAACCATTGCTGCCAGAGATCCTTTCATATCTGCCGCGCCACGGCCAAACAGCATGCCGTCACGGATTGTCGGTTCAAAAGGCGGATTAATCCAGTGGCGGGCTTCTCCGGGAGGGACGACATCCGTATGGCCGGCAAACGCCAGTGTTTCGCCTTTACCCCGGGTCGCCCAGAAGTTTTTAGTATCGCCAAAATTCATCGGTTCAATATGAAATCCGATGGCTTTCAGCCGGTCAGTCAGTAATGCCTGACAACCCGCATCCTCAGGGCTGACGGAAGGGCAGCGTATCAGTTGTTGAGTTAATTCAATGACCGGGCAAAACATCCTATAGATTCTCCTGAATAAACGTCAGATATGCTGAAGGGTCAAACCCGGTGAGCATTTTTTGGCTGGCAGTACAAAGTAGCGGACGTTTAATCATGGCCGGATTTTCCAGCATTACCTGCAGAGCACTGTGCTTATCATTCACCGCAGCCCGGGTTTCCTCCGGCAATTTACGCCAGGTGGTTCCGCGGGTATTGAGCAGCGCCTGATAGCCCAGTTCGTCGATAAATGTGGCTAACAGTGCGCTGTCCAGCCCGTCGGTACGATAGTCATGGAAACAGAAATCCACGCCCTGTTGTTCCAGAAAGCGCCGTGCTTTACGGACGGTATCGCAGTTTTTTATTCCATACATCGTCAGCCGGCAAGGGATATCACTGTTTGTCATTGAACACTACTACCTGTCATAAATTGTATTCCCAGCGTCCATAGTGACGCTGATCGTCAACACTCTTGTTGTTCTATATCAGTGATAATGCCGTATTCGCGGGCGCTGGTCTACTCCGCGGGGCGGTTTTGCCCGTGTTGATCAAATAAGGGCCGCCGGCAGTCGCGGAGAGTGAAAAATTCAGCTCTCAGGCCGTGACCAACAGAAAGATAATCCGGACAAAACTTTTTACTGAAAAAAAAACGCAACAGAGGCAGAATCGGCAACAGACTTGTTGTAAAGGTGTCGCAGAATACCGGTTTACATTTGTGAACAAAAGTCTGAAAGCGACAACAGACTATGTCTGTATCCCATTATATAACATAGGCTTATGCTAAATCACCCCGAAGTTTCACAGAAGGGCCGGTGGTACATTGGTGTGCGGGACTTTACGGCAGACAGGTTTAGCAGGTAGGATTCAGCGCCCGTTTTTTTTCTTATAGCAGAATTTTACGGCTTTGCATGGGATGGAGCAGTACAGCTTTCGTGAGCAAACGCAAACGATTACTTTGCGTCGCGGGCGGTCAGGACAAACAGGAAAAATATGAAACATACAAAAAAAACAGCTGAAGAGTTACGTGCGGCAAAACGCAAATGGCTTAATTCACATGATTCAGGGTATCGTAAAGAGATGGGTAATCGTCATGTTCAGATGATTGCCATTGGTGGTGCTATCGGTACGGGGCTTTTTCTGGGTGCCGGTGCCCGTCTGCAGGCGGCCGGTCCGGCCCTGGCATTGGTCTATCTGGTCTGTGGTATTTTCTCGTTCTTTATTTTACGGGCGCTTGGCGAACTGGTTCTGCACCGGCCATCGAGTGGCAGCTTTGTTTCCTACGCCCGCGAGTTTATGGGGGAGAAAGCCTCTTATGTTGCCGGCTGGATGTATTTCGTTAACTGGGCCATGACGGGGATTGTCGACATTACGGCGGTAGCCTTGTATATGCACTACTGGGGGGCCTTTGGTGATGTGCCACAGTGGGTGATTGCGCTGGGTGCTCTGGCGGTGGTTGGTACCATGAATATGGTCGGCGTAAAATGGTTTGCGGAAATGGAGTTCTGGTTTGCGCTAATTAAAGTGCTGGCCATCGTACTCTTCCTGGTGGTCGGGGTGGTATTTCTCGGCAGCGGTAAACCGCTGGCCGGCGGTCAGCCTGGCTTCCATTTAATTTCTAATAATGGTGGTTTTTTCCCGCACGGATTGTTACCGGCGCTGGTACTGGTGCAGGGGGTCGTATTCGCCTTCGCCTCAATTGAACTGGTAGGTACTGCCGCCGGGGAATGTAAAAACCCGAAAATTATGGTACCTAAAGCGATTAACAGTGTGATATGGCGTATTGGCTTATTCTACGTCGGTTCCATTGTGTTACTGGTATTGTTGTTACCGTGGAATGCTTATCAGCCAAGTGAAAGCCCGTTTGTTACTTTCTTCTCAAAACTGGGTCTGCCTTATGTCGGCAGTATCATGAATATTGTGGTACTGAGCGCGGCGTTATCCAGCCTGAACTCAGGTTTATATTCTACCGGCCGTATACTGCGTTCTATGTCTATGGGCGGCTCAGCACCGAAGTTTATGTCTAAAATGAGCCGTCAGCAGGTACCTTATGCGGGGATTCTGGTCACTATCGGGGTATATATTCTGGGGGTCGTGCTGAACTATTATGTGCCTTCACGGGTCTTCGAAATTGTACTGAATGCCGCCTCACTGGGGATTGTCTCCTCCTGGGCATTTATCGTGCTGTGTCAGTTAAAATTACGTAAAGCGATTAAAGAAGGCAAAGCGGAAGAGGTCAGCTTTAAGCTGCCCGGCGCACCGTTCACTTCGTGGCTGACCTTGCTGTTCCTGTTCAGTGTCATTGTGCTGATGGCCTTTGACTATCCTACCGGGACTTATACAGTGGCCTCTATCCCGTTAATTATTATTGTACTGATCCTTGGCTGGTTCGGGGTACGTAAACGGGTTCATGAGATTGCCGCATTGCAGCATGAGCAGGCACATAAAGAGTAATCTTTTTATCCCCTGTAATGACCAAAGCCCTGCAGCGCAGGGCTTTTTATTGTCACCCCTGAACCACTTCCCGGGGAGGTGGTGATTGATTATGTGTTATTAACAGACCGGACAGACCGTATGATGTGTCGCCCCGGTTTCTGCTATTACTCTGCCAGAGTCCGAAGATTCTTATTGAGTGGTGCTGCGACATTACGGATGATGCGTTTTCCTATATCCAGGCCTTTTCTGTGTCCGGCAGCGTTCTTCCGGTATGATTTTTATGCAATTGTCTAAGGTTTTTCTGTCTCTGCTGTTCATTTTTATCGCAGCCAGTTCAGCGGCACAGCCGCTACAGGCAACATTCTCCGACTGGGAGTTAAGCTGCGATAATGCCGGTGACTGTCAGGGACGAAATATTGACCGTGGCGCCGGGCTGGTTGTCAGTTTTTTTCGTCCTTCAGGACAGGGGTCGATCCGCTGGCTGCATATTGATTACCATCCGAAAACTCCTGAGAGGGAGAAAGAACAACAGGTGCTGGCGCAGAGGTTACTGATTGATCACACCGCCTGGCCCTATACCCATGTGCGTAGTGCGCCGGAAACCCTGCAGACAGAACATCCGGAAACGGCACAACAGTTACTGACGGTGCTGAGCCGTGCAGTGCGCCTGAGTGTCACGGATAACCCTTCCCGGGGCCTGTCTCTGACATCTCTCCCCGATTTTCTGAGTAAGGCTGCGCAGATCCAGGCCAGAATCAGCCGCGAGACAACTCCCCGCTTGCCGACACCACAGACACTGGTAGTGACTCCTCCGTACAGGGTGCCGGCACCGTTATCTGACAGTGAAATAAGCTATTTTATGAATTTCGGGATTTCACAAATCAGCCAGCAGACCTGCCCGCTGGCACCTGTGTATCGCCAAATCAAAGTCGCGCCCCTGACAGACCACCAGGTACTGTTACTGGTGAGCTGTGAAACTGCTGCCTATAACACCTTTTATCAGGCCTATCTGGTCAGCAGACAGGCACCGGTATTTGCCCGGCGATTAATGTTTCGCTTACCTTTTTCGCCGCTCTGGCCGACCGGTGCTGATTTTGAATTAACCAATGTCGGATATGATCCTCAGACGGGCATACTGACGACAGCATTGTGGGGCAGACCGCTGGCAGACTGCGGCACTGTCAGCCGCTGGCAGTTTAACGGGCAGCGGTTTGTGTTAACGCGTTTTGCCAGTGAAAGTGTCTGTGACCGCTGGAATTTCTCCCGCAGCTGGCCGGTATTATGGACGACTGATCCCGCAGGGTGACAGGACGCTGCGGGAGCGGACAATTAACGGTGGTTACGCACCAGTTCTGCGATCAGCTGGTTAACACCGTCACTCATCGGGGCAAAATGGCTTGCTGAGGAACGGGCAACCACAATAAATACCCCGATATTATGTTGAGGAGACATGGCGATATAGGTCATAAACCCGCCACCGCCGCCGGTTTTTTCGATAAGTGCCGGTGTATCATCTGTTGCGGCCATATGCAGCCACCCCATTCCGATAGCGTCGGCATGGCCGGCAACATCCATTCCACTGACCCGGGTCAGGGAAGCACGGGAGAAGACCATTTTCTGCAGTTCTCCGGCCAGCGGACTGCGCGGATGTCCGGCAGTGCTTAAAAACTGCTGCATCCAGCGGCCCATATCATCCGGGGTGGAATACACTCCGCCACTGCCGATAGCGGCCAATGTATTATCACAAGGGCTGGCGTTTTGTTCCGGTATCATCAGCCTGGCACATTGATCCGGGGAAGGTGTGAAGGTGGTGTCTTTCATACCCAGCGGACGGGTGATCAGCCTTTGCAATAGTTGCGGGTAAGGCCTTCCGGAAGCATGTGATAAGGCATCTGCCAGTAAATCAAAGCCAAGGTTTGAGTAAGATACCACGCTGCCAGGCGCGTATTTCAGACGGGCGTGGGCAAGCCAGACCCAGCGCTGGCTGCGGACGGGCCAGGTGAAGACCGGACGATGCGGTTTACCGCCCGGCATTTCCCGTGGCAGACCGGCACTGTGTGTTGCCAGGTTAATCAGCCGGATATTCTGTCCGTGCCAGGCGGGAACCCGGGCACCTTTCGGCGCATATTTTGTTAACGGATCATTGATCCGCACGGTACCGGCATTTGCCAGTTTTACCAGTATTTCTGTTGTCATCAGTTTGCTCAGAGAGGCAATTCTGATCAGCGAGTCTTTCTGCGGGCGGATATGGTTTCCCGGACGGGTTTCTCCGAGACCGGTAAATACCCGCTGGTTACCATCAATTACCACCATTGCCATGCCGCTTGCCCCGCTGCCATAGAATATATGTTCAGCATAACGGTCAGCAATTTGTGATGTCAGTTCAGGAGATGGCGTCATTTTTGCCATACCAGACATTGAATACATTGAAACAATCAGGGCCAGTAGAAAAGAAGAACGTTTTTTCAATCGATAATGTCCGTGGGAATGTAAAACGGATATATTAAAGCGTTTCCGGCCGACGGAAAGGGGGCATAGCTGCTTTTTATGTTTCCTGATATGAGAATCGTTACGCTTTTTAAATCTGTCCCCCCCGTGACAGGCACCGGAAGGGACAGTGGGGATTACAGCAGGGCGCTGGCTTTAGCCACCACATTGTCAACCGTAAAACCGAACTCAGCAAATAACTGCTCTGCCGGGGCGGATTCGCCGAAGCTGGTCATACCGACAATCGCACCGTTCAGCCCGGTATATTTATACCAGTAGTCCGCAATACCCGCTTCCACGGCCACACGGGCGCTGACTGCCGCCGGCAGTACTGACTCGCGGTAAGCGGCATCCTGCTTATCAAACGCATCGGTGGACGGCATAGAAACCACCCGCACTTTACGACCATCGGCACTCAGTTTATCTGCCGCCGCCACAGCCAGGGAGACTTCTGAACCGGTGGCAATCAGGATCAGTTCCGGCTGACCGTCACAGTCTTTCAGGATATAACCGCCACGGGCCACGTTTGCCAGCTGCTCTGCGCTGCGCGGCTGCTGGGTCAGGTTCTGACGGGAGAAAATCAGAGCCGTAGGTCCGTCCTGACGCTCGATAGCATATTTCCAGGCCACCGCAGACTCCACCTGGTCACACGGACGCCAGGTACTCATATTCGGGGTGGTACGCAGGCTGGCAATCTGTTCTACCGGCTGATGGGTCGGGCCGTCTTCACCCAGACCAATAGAGTCATGGGTATAGACCAGAATCTGACGGATTTTCATCAGTGCGGCCATACGTGCGGCATTACGCGCATATTCGACAAACATCAGGAAAGTTGCAGT
>NZ_JAERJS010000035.1:0-29142 GCF_018257525.1 Tatumella sp. JGM130
GGCAACCGGGCTCAGACGAATGCCCCGCCTGCTGCCAGTGAGCCTCCTATGGACTTCGATGACGATATTCCTTTTGCTCCGATTGGTCTGCAACACCCTACCCATTTCATCTATTCAATCTAAATAAGGCCACATCATGAAACTGTCACCGGAAGAATCGGAGGTCTTGTCACGCCATCCGGAAAGGTATAGGGATATCGAAGCTCGGAATCTCATCCGGATGACAGAACGTGAACGCAGTGAATGGCTGACCAGACAACGGATTGTTATGGGATGCATGGAAGCACTCACCGCCGCTAAAAATGGAGAGTCACACCCGCGGCTGAATCAGATGATGGTCAGGCACAACAATAAGCTGACATCAGTCAACCCGCCATTGCCTGCATGGATAGTCGAACAAAGGGAAAAGGACAGAGCCGAAGGATGGCGACGTTACTGGCAGGAGCATAAGCCGCAGGAAGTAACATTCCCGACAGCCAACACGTCAGGACGAGGTGGTTTCGGCGATTAATTCATTCACCCTCCCTATCCGGAGGGTTACTTATTGGAGGGGAACGTGAAGAAGATGAAAGCAATCGCATTAACCAGACCATGCAGTAACTGTCCATTTCTGGACTCTCCGCAGTCCATTTCTCACGCGCTGAATCCCGGGCGACTGGCGGGCATAAAATCAGAACTTCTTGCTGATGATATGGTGCCGTTTCTGTGCCACAAAACACTCTCAGGCCATGAAGATGATAATGGCCAGTATCAGCATAGTGGCAAAGAATCGCACTGCATGGGTTCAATGGCATGGCTTTATCGTCAGGGCCGTTTTAATATCAGCATGAGACTCGCTGCAATGGATAAAACATGGCTCGAAAACCTGAAGCAAAGCGCCCTTTTGGTGGTGCGATGATCCAGAGAACAAGCATGCTGATAATCAGGGGCTGGTACCCTGCTTACATTAAGCGAATAGCGTTCCGCATTGCTCTGTGGGATGCGTACAGGAGGAAGTGATTATACTCGCCGGATACGTCATCCTCATTATTTCCGGTAACCAGGCAATTCCCATCACTGAACATATCTACCCCACCGAAACACAATGCCAGGCCATCATCAACCGACTGCATGAGCTGCGGCCGACGGCTGAGTTATTGTGTGGTGAAGTAGAAAGGAATGTGTTAAAAGTCTAATATAATGGAAGTGTGGGAGAGATCTTATGTCATTACAATTAATTGTTATGATGGAAGATGACAGAAATGTTATCCATAAAACCGATGAGTTGCCAGAGTTTTGGCCTGTAGATATTTATTATAAAGATAATAGCCAACAACGGGTTACACATAAGCAAATTTTCAAAAAAGTACTCACAATAAGTCTTGAAGATAAAAAATATTTATTAGTTTCAGCAAGAAATCGTATTCTCTCATTCAATGAAATCGAAAAAGCAATCAAACACTCTATGCTTCAGCCAATAAATTAATTATTAAATTTAACCATTACTAACCCGCTTTAGCGGGTTTTTTATTGCCTAAAGGAAACCGCTATGACCCACGCCGACCCGCTCGACCAGGCATCAGAACTGGAACATCAGCAGTTACAGGTAGCAATGGCTAATCGCACATTGCCGAAGCCATTCAACGGTAAGTGCCCCAGCTGTGACACCAAGATAGACAAAGGCCACTACTGCGATACAGCCTGTCGGGAAGATGCAGAAAAGCACGAACGCGTCGCCAGATTTAAACGCCACTAACCCCACCCACTAAAACCACACCACCCTATTCCCGCACCGGTCACCGGCGGTTTCGTCGTGCCTGCGGGTTGGGTAAAGGAGAATGCTATGAGTCAGGTTGTTTTACTCAAGCCCGCTAAGTGGGTAACCAAAGAAGTGTTAACCTTGACCACCGGCCTGAAGCCAGGAACGATCAGGCGGGCCCGGGAGAAATCCTGGTTGCTGGGACGCGAATACTTGCACGTATCCCCGGAAGGAGCGCCGCTTGAAACAAGCGAGTGTATGTATAACACGGAGGCAATTGAAAAATGGATTGAGTCCCAGATAAGGAAGCAACCAAACGGATTTGGAACAAAAGTGAAATCAGCCTTTAAGGCTTAAGAGAGGAAATATGTCAGAGAGGAAATATCCGCCGGGAGTAGAAAGCCATGGCGGATATCTGCGTATCAGTTTTATGTACAAGGGGGTCAGAGTTCGGGAAAAGCTATCCGTTCCTGACAACGCCAAAAACAGAAATCAGGCAGCAAAGCTACGTGAAACAGTAATCTATGGAATAAAAACAGGGACGTTTGACTACGCCAGTATGTTCCCGGCATCGGTTAACCTGCATAAGTTCTTTTCTGTTCAGGCTCCGATCACCCTCAATGAAGCTCTGTCTAAGTGGCTGGCAATAAAAGAAACAGAAGTGGCCGCATCAACCCACTCTGTTTACCAGAACATTTGCAGAACCATTCTCAGTTATCTTTCCGGCTCAAGAATGCTTGATTCAGTCACAGTAGAGGACATTCTTACCCTTCGCTCACGACTGCTTAAAGGTAAATTCTTTTCCGGGAGACACTTAAATCACGAAAGAACCGGAAGGTCAGTGCCCTTTGTGAACGGATGCATAACACTCCTGTCGTCAGTTATGAAATTCGCTCACGAAAGCGGGTACATATCCCGGAACGTTACATTGTCTGTATCCCCCCTGAAGAAAGACAAGGTAAAACCAGACCCGCTAACGAGGGATGAATTTTACCGAATGATAGATTCATTGCGCACCAGACAAATGAAAAACCTGTGGTCACTGGCCGTTTTCACAGGAATGCGTCATGGGGAGTTATGCGCACTTTCATGGGGGGATATCGATACAAAGAACAGGACTATCTCAGTAAGAAGGAATCTTACATCAAAGGGCTACTTTACGGTCCCGAAAACCAACGCCGGTATCAGGAAAATATTTCTGATAGATGCCGCGTGGGAATCTCTGCGTGACCAGATGGAGTTAACCCGAATGATGCCAGAAAGTACCGTTTCAGTAATAAAGAGAGAGTACGGGAAAAAGGAAACTGAAGTGCTGGCATTCGTTTTTAGCCCAAAGATTAATGCAACAAAATCAGAGTCTGCAAATCACTACAGTGTTAAGTCACTCCCACAGACATGGAGAGCCGCACTTAAACTGGCGGGAATAAAAGACAGAAAGGCATACCAGTCCAGACACACATATGCATGCTGGTCATTGGCTGCCGGAGCAAACCCAAACTTCATAGCATCCCAAATGGGCCACACAAATTCTCAGATGGTACACAATGTTTATGGGACATGGATGCCAGATAATGATGAGTCACAGAGAGCTATCCTGAATGAAAAATTAAATGATTTTGTCCCATCACTGCCCCATGGAGTAATAGCAATGAATAATTAATATTTAAAAACAATATATTAACCTCATCACACTGACATATTCATAATGTCCGTATAAGCGTTAACCAGTTTATTCCTTACCTGAACGCCCATTTGCAGAGATATTGTGGCTTTTTGCATCTCCAGCATCAGGTCATTAAGGGAAATATGACTATTCCCGGCATCGAATTTTTCCGAGTCAGACTGTGAGCGATTATAGTGCTGGCTGATATTGCCTAATGCCGACCGCAGTAAACCGCTGAATGACTGGCCCTGTTCTGCAGCTTTTTCTTTTCCGCCCGCAATCCCTGCCATTACTGACATCTCTGCGGAGACTTGCTGAATTAATGATGACATATATCTTCCTGCGAATAACCTTCAGTCAATAAAATCTACAACAGACACAAAATAATAAAGCGGGAATATACCCCTTAAAAAGCCGATTATTTCCGCCATCATTCACCGTCAACCGGTAAATAATGCGGGATATTGCCCCCCTGCCCTCATCACGTAATACAGGAGAATGATGTGTTGTTAACAGAAATAAGGCCAGGCTCTGTGGCCGGGATATTCCAATGACAATAAACCCTGCAGATATTTCGACAACATTTTCCGCCAGAGCACAACACCTTCTGGAGAAGTTACGCACTTCCGCAGGTATCCCGCTGATTTTTGCTGCCGCAGTCTCTGTGGCAATCGTCGTCGGTTTAGTACTCTGGGCTAAAGCTCCGGATTATAAAATGCTGTACAACAATATTTCCGAACAGGACGGCGGAAATATTATCAGCAGCCTGGGGCAGATGAATGTGCCTTACCGGCTGGATGAAAATACCAGCAATATTCTGGTACCTGCCAGCCAGGTACGTGAACTGCGTCTGAAACTGGCTGAGCAGGGGTTGCCGCGCGGTGGCAGCACAGGATTTGAGCTGCTGGATCACGAAAAATTCGGTATCAGCCAGTTCAGTGAGCAAATCAATTATCAGCGGGCGCTTGAAGGTGAGCTGGCGCGGACTATCGAAAGCCTCGGGGCGGTCCGTACTGCCCGCGTTCACCTGGCCGTCCCTAAAGCCTCGGTCTTTGTCAGAGATAATGCGTTACCGACGGCATCGGTCACTTTACAGTTGCAGCCGGGACGGGCGCTGGATGATGGCCAGGTCAATGCTATTGTGCATATGGTGTCAAGCAGCGTCAGTCGTTTACCCCCGGCTAATGTGACCATCATTGACCAGAATGGTGCGTTGCTGACCAGTTCCGTCTCCGGCGGACAGTTACTGAATAGCGTACAGCTGAAATATACCGCCGAAGTCGAGCGTAATATGCGTCAGCGGATCGAAGATATTCTCGGACCGGTGGTCGGCCGTGGCAATGTCCGGGCCCAGGTCACAGCAGAAATCAATTTTGATAAACAGGAACAAACCGACGAACATTATACGCCAAATAATAAACCGGATAGCCAGGCGATACGCTCACAACAGTCCAGCGACAGTCAGCAAAATGGCGAAATATTACCAGGCGGTGTGCCCGGGGCGCTGACCAATCAGCCATCCCCGGCCCCTGTTGCGCCGGTGACCACGCCGCAAACTGCCCCGCCAGCGACTCCGGCGGCACAAAATGGCGCAGCCACCAGCACGGCGGCCGGTACAGCGGCCAGAGCCCGTGCCACAGTTCCCCAAAATCAGCAGTCACAGCATGACTCAACCACTAACTATGAACTTGACCGGACAGTCAGGCATACGCAACTCAATACCGGTGATATAAAACGGTTGTCCGTGGCCGTGGTAGTCAATTATCAGGCCGGCGAACAGGGAAAAGCCCGGGCTCTGCCGGAGCAACAGTTACAGCAGATCACCGCCCTGACGAAGGAAGCAATGGGGTTTTCTGCCAGCCGCGGTGACTCAGTCAGGCTGGTAAATACGCCCTTTAACCGTGTGACAGACGATAACAGTCCGCCTTTGTGGAAAACACCGCAGTTTGCTGACCTGCTGCTGTCTGGCGGCCGGTGGCTGATAGTGATTATTGCTGCCCTGCTGCTTTACCGTAAAGCCGTGAAGCCGCTTCTCGAACAACGCCGTGCTGCAGCCAGTCAGGAAAAAGATATCGCCCTGTCCTCGTCTGCGCCGGAAACTGAACCTGACAATAGCAGTGACGGCACCTTACAGGAAACGGCACGCAAGGCACAACAGCGTATCAATAGTGAAATTTTAAGCAGGCGTATCCGCGAGATGTCAGAAAACGACCCGCAGGTGGTCGCACTGGTAGTCCGTGACTGGATGGGGAATGAACTATGACACTGAACGGAACAACAAAAAGTGCCATTCTGATGATGGCACTGGGAGAAGAACGGGCTGCCGGGGTATTCCGGCACCTGAACCAGCGTGAGGTCCAGCACCTCAGTGCAGCCATGGCCACCATGAAACAGGTGTCTCATCAACAGCTGACCAGCGTATTACAACAGTTTGAAAAAGAAGCTGAACAATATGCCGCCCTGAACCTGAATAACAATGAATATCTGCGGACCGTTCTGGTCAAAGCGCTGGGTGAGGAGCGGGCCAGTAGTCTGCTGGAGGATATTCTTGATACCCGCGACACAACGTCAGGAATGGATGCCCTGAACCTGATGGATCCGCCTTCCGCGGCCGACCTGATCCGTGAAGAGCACCCGCAAATTATTGCTACTATCCTGGTACACCTTAAACGGCCTCAGGCCGCGGATATTCTGGCACAGTTCGATGATAAATTGCGCCAGGATGTGATGCTGAGGATTGCCACTTTCGGCGGAGTGCAGCCTGCGGCTCTGGCAGAACTGACCGAAGTACTGAATAACCTGCTCGACGGACAAAACCTTAAACGCGCCAAAATGGGCGGGGTACGCACTGCGGCTGAAATCCTCAATCTGATGAAGTCCCAGCAGGAAGAGTCTGTTATTGAAGCGGTCCGTGAGTTTGATAACGAACTGGCGCAAAAAATTATTGATGAAATGTTCCTGTTTGAAAATCTGGTCGATGTGGATGACCGCAGTATTCAGCGCCTGCTGCAGGAAGTCGATTCAGAGCAGTTGCTGGTTGCTCTGAAAGGGGCTCAGCCACCGCTACGCGAAAAATTCCTAAACAATATGTCCACACGGGCTGCAGATATTTTGCGTGACGATTTAAGCAGCCGTGGCCCGGTAAGGATGTCAGTCGTGGAAAACGAACAAAAAGCGATACTGTTAATTGTCCGCCGCCTGGCCGAGTCAGGCGATATTGTGATCGGAGGGGCAGATGAAACCTACGTCTGAGTTACCGGAAAATATGCACTGGCGCAAATGGCAGCCCGAACATTTTGAACTGCCTGCTCCCGTGGCAGCAGAGCCGGAAACTCTGTCCGCCGCAGAGCCGGATACGGCTGAAGTGATTAACAGTGCACCGCTCACAACACCCTGCGCCCCCGCGGAACCCTTGCCGGAGCAGCAGCGGCAGCAGATATGGCAGCAAGGTTATCAGCAGGGATTTACCGCCGGTGAAACATCCGGACATCAGGCCGGATATCTCGAGGGGAAACTGGCTGCCGGACAGCTGCCGCCGCCACCTCAGCCGGCACCGGAACAACAACAGATCCGCCAACTGGCGGAAAGTTTTGCCCATTCGTTACAGATAATCGACGCGGTTATCACCAGCCGGTTATTACAGCTGGCACTGCAGATTGCCTTACAGATCACCGGTGACGCGGTTAAATGTGACAGCCAGCGGGTTGCCAGGCAGATCAGCCGCTTGCTGGAACAGGACCCGCTGTTCAACGGAACGCCACAGTTACGGGTTCATCCGCAGGATTTGCCACTGGCGGAGAAAATATTCGCCGAACAAATCGCGGCCCGTGGCTGGAAACTGGCCGGTGATACTGCTCTGCAGCCCGGCGATTGCCTGTTACAGGGGGAGGAAGGCCAACTGAATTGCAGCATCTCAGATCGCTGGCTGGCACTTTGTCAGAGAGCGCAAACAGGAGCCTGCTGATGCAATATCCTTTCGAACGCTGGCTGCAACAACTGGATCGTTTTGAAACATCATTACTGTCTCTGCCAGAGGTCCGGCGCTACGGGCAACTGACCCGGGCCACGGGGCTGGTGCTGGAAGCCAGCGGACTGATATTACCGCTGGGGGCGGTCTGTCTGATTGAGCGCAGGAATGCACCTCCGGCCGAGACCGAAGTCGTCGGATTCAGTCACCATAAGCTGTTCCTGATGCCGCTGGAAAATACCGACGGACTGACACCCGGAGCCAGAGTGTTTGCTGCCGGACAGAGTCATACCGGTAATGGCGAAGGGAAACAACTGCCCCTCGGCCCGTCGCTGCTCGGCCGGGTGCTCGACAGTAATGGCCGCCCGCTGGATAACCTGCCCCCGCCGCGGGTGACTGATTACGGATCCCTGTGCAGTCGCCCGATAAACCCGCTGCAACGCACACCGATTCAGCAGGTGCTGGATACGGGGATCCGCGCGATTAACGGGTTGCTGACCGTTGGCCGTGGTCAGCGCATGGGGCTGTTTGCCGGATCCGGGGTCGGGAAAAGCGTGCTGCTGGGAATGATGGCCCGTTATACCCGCGCGGATGTGATTGTGGTCGGGTTGATTGGGGAGCGTGGACGGGAAGTCAAAGATTTTATTGACAATATTCTCGGTGCAGAAGGTCTGGCACGTTCGGTGGTGATTGCGGCTCCGGCCGACCTTTCGCCCTTACTGCGTATGCAGGGAGCTGCCTACGCGACACAGATTGCTGAAGATTTCCGTGATCGCGGTCAGCATGTGTTGTTAATTATGGACTCCCTGACTCGTTATGCGATGGCCCAGCGGGAAATAGCCCTGGCGATGGGTGAACCTCCGGCAACCCGCGGGTACCCTCCTTCAGTCTTTGCCCGTTTACCGGCTCTGGTCGAACGGGCGGGCAACGGTGATGATGGCAAGGGATCGGTCACTGCCTTTTATACGGTACTGACCGAAGGTGATGATCCCCAGGACCCGATTGCCGATGCGGCCAGGGCTATTCTCGACGGCCATATTGTCCTGTCACGGCAACTTGCCGAGGCAGGCCATTATCCGGCCATCGACATTGAAGCGTCAATAAGCCGTGTAATGTATGAATTAGTCAGTGGATCACAACTGCAACAGGCACGTTATTGTAAGCAACTGCTTTCAGCCTGGCAGCGCAACCATGATTTGATCAGTGTCGGTGCGTATGTCTCTGGCAGCGATCCGTTGCTGGATGAAGCGATCAGACTGCATCCGGTAATGACCGCTTATCTGCAACAGGGTATCCGGCAGTATTGCAGTTATGCGTCTGCCTGTGAGCAGCTGGAACATTTGTTTAGTCGTCCGGAGGAACAGTCATGAATAACCGCCCCGTACTTGTCACCCTTTGTGAGCTGGCCAGCAACCAGGCCGACAACGCAGCCCGGCAACTGGGTCAGCTGCAATCGGCACAGCAACAGGCCCTGAACCAGCAACAACTGCTGACCGGTTACTATCAGGATTACCAGCAATACCTGCAACAGAAGATACAACCGGGGATGCCTGTCGGCCACTGGGATGACTATCAGCAGTTTCTTCCTGCGGTGCAACAGGCGATCAGCCTGCAGCAGCAGGCAATACAACAGGGTGAGCAGTATATCGCCAGCGCACTGGCGTACTGGCAGAGCAAAAAACAACGACTGAATGCGTTGCAGACATTGCTGCACCGCCATCAGCAACGCCTGAATGCGCAGCAACAGCGACAACAGCAAAAACTGACTGATGAATTTTCTGCCCGCCGTTTTCACGGAGCACAATCATGTCGCAGCTGATTATCCTGGCGCAGGCGCTGAATAAAATCAGTAGCCACAGTAACAACCTGTCTGCGGGAAAACCCGTCGCGGCCTGGCCTTTCTCCGACCTGATTTCCTCGCCTGACGGGCTGATAACCGCTAAATCCGGCCGCCACCCGATCGCGAAAAAGGCGACAGTTCTGCCGTCCGGTAATAACATCACCGCCAGTCATATCACGCCATTGCTGGCCATGCTGACAACACCGGTTATCCCCGGCAGGCTGATGTCTCCAGCCGGGACAGAACTGCGGGAACGTCTGGCAGGCCCGCTGACAAGCACGGGTCTGCCAGACCACCGGTCTGCATCCCCGCGTCATCTTCCGCCCGCCGCCGCAGATATCATGACGCAGTCGTCTGACGAACATCTCCCCCGACAGTCGCGGTTCCCTGTCCTGCCCGGCGGGGATTCCCGCCAGCACTTACCGGTAACCGGCAAACGGCCAGCACCGGCTGCGCCAGCGAGGGGGCAGCATCCGTTGACGGCAGAAACACCCCTTGCGGCCGGGCCCCGCCAGTCGGTGCTGCCCATACCATTGTTCAGGGTGCCGCAGGCCAGTCCGGCGCCGGTCAGTGACCATATCCGGCCGGCACCGGTCTCAGCGTCCACTGCACACACTCACTTGCCGTCGATCATCGCCTTATGCAGCGATAACGGGGGGCCTCTGGCTGCCGGGCGGGCGATGACCGCCAGCACACCGGTAACCGGCAAACGGCCAGCACCGGCTGCGCCAGCGAGGGGGCAGCATCCGTTGACGGCAGAAACACCCCTTGCGGCCGGGCCCCGCCAGTCGGTGCTGCCCATACCATTGTTCAGGGTGCCGCAGGCCAGTCCGGCGCCGGTCAGTGACCATATCCGGCCGGCACCGGTCTCAGCGTCCACTGCACACACTCACTTGCCGTCGATCATCGCCTTATGCAGCGATAACGGGGGGCCTCTGGCTGCCGGGCGGGCGATGACCGCCAGCACACCGGTAAGTGTTCCCGCGGACAACCCGGCATGGCAACAACAACTGAGCCGTCAGGTGATTTTTATGCATCAGCAAGGCTTACACACGGCGGAACTGCGCTTACATCCGCAGGAACTCGGCAGTCTGAAAATTTCGCTGGTGATGAAAAGCGATCAGGCGTACCTGACGTTATTGTCCGGCCACAGCCAGGTCAGAACGGTACTGGAAGCGGCATTACCCGACCTGCGACATGCACTGGCCGGGAATGGTATCAGTCTGGGAGGAAGTTTCGTCGGTAACGAGGACCCCTCATCGTCGTCAATGTTTACCCCGCCGGATAGCCGACAATACCCGTCGGGCTCCCCTGCCGGCAGCTCGCTGGCCAGCGAAGATCCGCCGGTGATGCATAACACTGCCGGCGTCAGGATGCTGACACTGACCGACGGCCGGGTCGACCTCTTCGCCTGAAACGCTGCGTCATCACCCTGGCTGATGGTACCGGTATATCCGGAAGTATGCTGCTCTCTGTTCAGAAACAGGCTCTTTTCGGCCCATTGTCCGGTGATTAACCCGGGATAATCCCGGGCAGCAGCAAAGATTTACCTCTATCAAGGAACTGATTTAGCTAATGACTACACTCCCGAGAAAGAAAACAACAAAGCGTCTGTTACTGTCGCTGATGGTTATTGTGATTCTGATCGCTGCCTGCACGATTGCCGGTTACAGTTTTCTGAAAATGAAACAATCCGATCCGGGAACGCAGAAAAAAACAGCGACTGTCGCTGCCCTTCCCCCGGCCAGCCCGGTATTCCTGGCGCTGGATGCCTTTACGGTGAATCTGCCAGCCACTACCCCCGACGATGAAGACAAGGTTCTGTATGCCGGATTTACTCTGCGCCTGCCCGATGAGGCGACCCGCAACCGGCTTAACCAGTATTTACCGGAAGTCCGCAGCCGTCTGATTTTACTGCTGACCAGCCAGAATCAGCGGGATCTGGAAACAGAACAGGGTAAGCATGACCTGACCGGAAAAATTAAACAGGTACTGGCACCGTCATTTATACCCGGTCAGCCGCCACAGGTGATTAACGATGTACTTTTCACATCCTTTATTCTGAGATAATCCATGGCTGACAATATTCTTTCTCAGGCTGAAATTGACCAGCTCCTGAATGGCGATAACGGCAGTAACGACAGCACAGCAAGCCCGCAGCATGGCGAAGAAGCGGTTAAAGCTTATGACCCGGCGACCCAGCGCCGGATTGTGCGTGAGCGTCTGCAGGCGCTGGAAATTATTAATGAACGTTTTGCCCGCCAGTTCAGGATGGGATTATTTAATCTGTTGCGCCGCAGCCCTGATATCAGTGTCGGGCAGGTTAATATTCAGCCCTATCAGGAGTTTGCCCGTAATTTACCGGTGCCGACCAACCTGAACCTTATCCATCTGAAGCCCCTGCGTGGTACCGCACTGGTGGTGTTCTCACCCAGCCTGGTGTTTATCGCTGTGGATAATCTGTTTGGCGGCGATGGACGCTTTCCGACCAAAGTTGAAGGCAGGGAATTTACGTATACAGAACAGCGGGTGATCCACCGGATGCTGAAACTGGCACTCGATAGCTACAGTGAAGCATGGCAGGCGATTTATCCGTTATCAATAGAATTTGTCCGTTCAGAAATGCAGGTCAAATTTACTAATATCACTACGTCACCAAACGATATTGTGGTGAATACCCCGTTCCAGGTAGAAATTGGTAATCTGGTGGGTGAGTTTAATATCTGTATTCCATTTCCGATGATCGAACCATTACGCGAATTGCTGGTGAATCCTCCCCTGGAAAACTCCCGTCAGGAAGATAACCAGTGGCGTGAAACCCTGGTCAGAGAAGTACAGCTTTCAGCACTGCAAGTCACCGCCCACTTCGCCGATATCGCCCTGCCCCTGTCGCAGATTTTAACCCTGAAAACCGGGGATATCCTGCCACTGGATAAGCCTCAGCATGTGACAGCACATGTCGATAATGTGCCGGTATTTACCGGACAGCATGGCATTTTAAACGACCAGTATGCCCTGCGTGTACTGACACTGATTAATCCGACATTACACTCTTTGCACGAGGATCAGCCTGATGAGTGATATACAGCATCCGTCAGAAAATAACGGGCCAGAGCAGGACCTGTGGGCCGAGGCTATGCAGCAACAGGCGGCTACAGTGACCGACACTGTCCCGCCGCAGACCGCCAGCGAGGATGCCCCGGACACGGCGGAAGCACAGGATGTCAGCCTGATTATGGATGTTCCGGTACGGCTGACGGTGGAGCTGGGCCGGACCCGGATGACCATTAAAGATCTGCTGCGTCTGACGCGGGGATCGATCGTCCCGCTGGAAGGGCTGGCCGGTGAACCTCTGGATATTCTGATCAATAGTTATCTGATAGCCCAGGGGGAAGTGGTGGTGGTTAACGATAAATATGGCGTCAGGATCACCGATATTATCACCCCGTCAGAACGTATGCGTCGTCTGAGCCGCTAATCATGCCACTGCAATCATTAACCGGTACGCCTGTTCCACCCGACAACCTGTTCGCGCTACAGGATATCGCCCACACCAGTGCTGTTTTACTGGTGTTACTGGCGGTGCTGTTTGCCCTGCGCTGGCTGCTTAAAAAACAGCGCATTACCCGCCATACGGGCCGTAGCGGGCTACAGATCAATGACAGCCTTGTCGTAGGTCAGCATGAGAAAATTGTGGTGGTAGCATTGTCTGACTGCCAGCTGGTACTGGGGGTAACAGCTCAGCAAATCACCCACCTTTACACATTACCTGCCACAGAGCCGCCCGCGGCGCCTGCTTCTCCGGCCACCGACAGCCAGACTTTTCTGCTGCGCTTACAGACGCTGCTGACACATAGAGGATACCGACAATGAAATTGTCACTGCCCTGTCTGTTATTACTTTGTCTGATCCCCGCCGCGGGATATGGGGCACCCGTGCCATTACAATCACTGACGGCTGACAGTCCGGACTGGCCCCTGCCGGTGCAAACTCTGGTGTTTATCGGGGCACTGACACTGCTACCGGCGGCCTTACTGATGATGACCAGCTTTACCCGAATAATTATTGTCTTTGGCCTGTTACGCAGTGCACTTGGCACGCCGTCGGCCCCGCCGAACCAGGTGATGCTCGGGCTGGCTCTGTTTCTGACTTTTTTTGTGATGTCACCGACCCTCGACCAGGTATACCAGCAGGCCTGGCTGCCTTTCAGTGAAAACCGGCTGCCTGCCGGAGAGGCACTGGCTGCAGGCAGCCGTCCGCTGGCCCGGTTTATGCTGAAACAAACCCGTGAATCAGATTTGGCCCTGTTTGTCCGGCTGGCGAAGCATCCGCCAATCCAGCGTCCCGAAGATGTTCCTATGCGTATTCTTGTTCCGGCCTATATCACCAGCGAATTAAAGACAGCCTTCAGGATTGGCTTTACAGTATTTATTCCTTTCCTGATTATCGATTTAGTGGTCGCCAGCATACTGATGGCGCTGGGAATGATGATGGTGCCCCCGGCAACGATTTCTTTACCCTTTAAGCTGATGTTATTTGTGCTGGCTAATGGCTGGCAGGTGCTGATTGGTTCACTGGCACAGAGTTTTATTCAATAACCCTGCGGATTACCGTTTAAACCTGATAAGGAATAGCTGATGTCTCCTGAAGCTGTGATGTCCGTAGGACAAAATGCGATGAAAGTCGCATTGTTGCTGGCATCCCCGCCATTGCTGGCGGCACTGGTCAGCGGATTAGTGATCAGTTTATTGCAGGCTGCCACCCAGATTAATGAACAAACGTTATCTTTTATCCCGAAAATTCTGGCTGTGGTGCTGACCCTGCTGATTGCCGGTCCGTGGATGCTGAATCTTTTACTGGAATATATGCGCAGTATTCTGACTTCCGTGGCTTTTGCGACGAGTTAGAGGCGATGAATTCTGCCAGTATCAGCCAGCTGTCAGCCATGGTCAGTGATTTTTTCTGGCCATTCTGCCGGATTCTGGCCCTGATCAGCGCCGCACCGTTGCTGAGCGAAAAACAGGTCAGTCCGCGGGTAAAAACAGGGCTGGCGCTGGCCATTTGCGGGCTGATTACCCCGTTACTGCCAGCCAGTGGTATTTCGTTATTTTCCCTGGCGGGGATACTGACCCTCGGTCAGCAATATATGATTGGAACCGCGCTTGGCTGGGGGATGACATTTGCTTTCGCCGCGGTCCGGCTGGCGGGTGAAGTTACTGGCCTGCAGATGGGACTGTCATTTGCCTCATTCTATGATCAGTCCAGTCACAGTACTGTATCGGTACTGGCCCGGATTTATTATATGCTGGCCCTGTTATTGTTCCTCAGTTTTAATGGTCACCTGTGGTTACTGGAAACAGTGACAGAGTCTTTTTCTGCTCTGCCCGTCGGCGTTCGCTCTCTGTCACCGGGGGGAGTCAACGCCCTGTGCCAGTTCGCGGCAATAATATTCAGCAGTGCCCTGCGGCTGGCCCTGCCATTGATTATGTTTCTGCTGACCCTGAACCTGACTCTTGGCTTGCTTAACCGCATGTCACCACAATTATCGGTATTCGTGGTCGGGTTCCCCCTGACACTGACCCTCGGTATTCTCAGCAGCAGGTTATTATTTCCATGGTTTATACCTTATACCAGTCAGTTATTTAGTCGAATGTCAGAGCAACTGAGCGGAATATTATTACAATGACTGGTATTCACAGGAACTGGCTGATACTCTGTCCCGGCTAATGATTTGCTTGCGGGATTATAATAATACAATACGCTGGTGGGGCCATTCATCACCTGAGCCTGATGAACTATACCCTGGCATATAAATAAAAATCTTATAAAAACATTGCTGTACTTTTTTCAGACACCGGATGCTTTTGTGATACTTTTTGCTAATACTAAACCTTCCTGCCGGATGTGTTTTGTATTTCGCGTGTATGTGTGATTTTTTCATTCGGGCAGGAACATATTTATGTCAAGCGTTATTATCGATCCATGTCATTTCACCCGGACCGGATTAAAAGAGTATCTTAATTCGCAAGGAGTAATAAGCCACTGCTGTCAGTGGTGTCATTAATCCGCAACAATTGAAATGCACACTGGATAGTTTAACACCTTCTCTGGTATTTATTTCTGAACAATGTCTGGATAACCATTGCCGGGAAAACTCAGAAATTAAAAAAGTCATCGCTCAATATCCCGATACTGTATTTTTTATTTTTATGGCATTGCCTAACAGTCATTTCAGCGATCACCTCTATCTGCGTGAGAATATTATTGTCACCACCAAGGCACTGGATAAACTTTCACTGGAACGTCTTATCTCCCCTTATCTGAGCAAAACAGGCAAAAAATTCTCACGCCGTAGCCGTCAGCCAGTCGCGAAACCGGTGGCTTTAAGCCGTGCAGAATCAGATATGCTGAAAATGTGGATGTCCGGCTACGACACCTTACAAATTGCCGGGCTGATGCAGATAAAAGCAAAAACTATCTCTTCCCATAAAGGCAATATTAAGAAAAAAATTAAGACGCAGAATAAACAGGTAATTTATCATCTGGTGAAACTGACTCAGACGCTGACCACTGGTCTTCATTCCGGACACTGACAGCCGTTTTTTACGCAGCAGAGCGGATATGCTCTGCTGCGGGCTGCCTGTGCAGGTTAATCGCCTTGCCCAGGTTCGACAAATATCCCGTCAGGATCGTTCTTTTCATTAAAGAACCAGACCCCCTTCGGGTAATCATCCAGAGCGACCAGAAACATAACACCTTCACTGAATGTTTCCACCGCCAGTACTTTACCCTTACGCCGTGGCCCGTCTGCGGTTTTTACCGTTACCCACTCACCTGTCTGCATGTGCTGTCCTCTGCTGGCTTTATCTGACTACCGGGTCAAAACAAAACAGGACAACCCGAAGGTTGTCCTGTTTTACTGTCTATAGATACCATTGCTCACAGACTCAGATTTTGCAGCCTTCGCAATCAGCCTCGTCACTGAGATCCGCCGGAATTTCAGTGGCTTTTTGCTGTGCTTTGGCTTCTGCATCGGCCAGTTGTGCATCAATGTCAAATTCAAAAATATCGTCGCTCATTCTCTGTTACTCCGCTACTCACATGCCGTGCCAGTTATACCTGTTCACGACGGATTTTTCCAAACAGTTTCACCAGACACAGCACAATCGACCCAATTATCGCTCCGGTAACCAGTGGGGCGGCCGTGCTGCTCAGTACTGATAACCACAGGCTCCCCGCCGGGCGGCTGAGTTGTTCAACCCAGTGGTGTAACCAGGGTATACCGTGTATCGCTATCCCGCCACCGACCAGTAACATTGCCAGTGTACCGACTACCGACAAAATCTTCATCAGCAACGGTGCCAGCACCAGTAATCCGTCCCCCGTACGCCGGGCGACAGATGATGTTTTCTGTTGCAGCCAGTAGCCAAAGTCATCAATTCTGACAATTAATGCCACGATACCGTAAACACCGACCGTCACCAGCAGTGCAATTCCGGACAGGATAAGGATTTGATTCAGCAGTGGTGCTTCTGAAACAATCCCCAGCGTCAGGGCCACAATTTCGGCCGAGAGAATAAAGTCGGTACGTATTGCACCTTTAATTTTATCTTTTTCATAACGTACAGCATCCTGCTGACTGAAATTTTCCAGTCGTTTCTGTCTGGCTTCCGGTGTTTTTCGTTGTTTATCCGCAGTCAGCCAGTGAATAATCTTTTCCATACCTTCATAACTGAGATAAGCGCCGCCAAGCATTAATAACGGCGTAATCAGCCAGGGAACAAACGCCGAAATCAGTAATGCCAGAGGCACCAGGATCACTTTATTCAGTAAAGATCCTTTAGCAACACCCCAGACTACCGGCAGTTCACGGTTTGCTTTTACCCCTGTGACCTGCTGAGCATTGAGGGACAAATCATCACCCAGTACTCCGGCGGTTTTTTTCGCCGCCACTTTTCCCATCACAGAAATATCGTCCAGCAAGGTCGCGATATCATCAAGCAGAGCAAGCAGACTGGTTCCGGCCAAAAATAATTCCTTACCTGTTATCAGGTGTAAACGTGCCGCGGGATAATGCGGCACTGAAGATTAAGCAGAGTGACGCGCTATATTTCCGTATCCGCCGGATGGCAGCACGGGCATATTTCCATTTCGGTGACGGTCATATCGGCAATCCCCGGGGTCTGCCACTCTACCCGCACCGGCTGGCCCGCGGTCAGCTGGTGATGAATATATTTACTCACCGGTGTTTCTGTCAGACCACTGATCTCTTCAGTAGCTACCGGTTGGTCTCCTACATAAACAGTGGCAGTCGCATGGGTTCTGACCATCCGTTCATTCTGCAGGGCATAAAGACGCTTTACTGTCAGTTTGATACTGGCCATAACTGAGTTCCTGATAACGGGGATATAAGGTCACCCCTCACTTTACTCAATAGACCGCATGACAGGCAACCTTAGCCGCAGCACTGAAACACTATTTACTGCCCGCCGCTTTACTGACAAATACTCCTGAACGTGACAGACCAGTTTAGGCCACCGGTCCGTCAGCCGGGGGTTACTCCGGGGATAATTTTTGCCATAAATTCCTGCTGAATATTCTGATCCGGCTGCGGCTGTCCCCCGGACAGTTCGCTGCTTAACCTGGCCATATATTCAACCAGGAATGACGCGTGATATTCGGCCAGCACCCTGCCGGTTTCCGTATGCATCGTCGCCGGTAAACCGAGCAGCTTTGTCTGAAAGTGATCCAGTGACCACTGCACATCATTTAACGGCCGCTGGCGGGCAAAGGGATCATCACTGTCAAAAAGTGCCCTGCCGAGGGCCCCGGAAGTATAAAACACTCTGGCAAGACCAATCGCCCCCAGTGATTCCAGCCGATCAGCATCCTGCACTATTTTCGCCTCCTGGCTTTGTGCCGGGATTCCGGCGCTGAAACTATGGGCTTCTACGGCGTGGCTGACCGCCGGGTAAAGTTCACCGGGAAAATCGGCAAAATCTGCCTGCAGTACACGCAGAGTCTCGCGGGCTGCATAACGTGAGGCAAGATGGCGTTCCGGATGATTTTTAGGCAGATTGACAATATCATGGAAATAACATGCCGTGAGTACAATCAACGGGCTGGCTTCAGTACCGGCCATTATTTTACGGGCACTGGCCCAGACGCGTTGCAGATGCGCCAGATCATGAGCTTTATCCTGATGGTCCCAGTTAGCTCTGAACCATTGGTCAAACAGGGATTGCCATTCAGCGACTGATTTCATATTTACACTCCCTTTGTCTGGCCTGAGTACACTGCTATCCTTGTTTATCATAAGCCCGCATTCTGACAGTAATACGAATCACAACCAAATTTAATGTAACAATCGTCGTGTCGCCGTGGAAATACTGTCCTCCTCCGGAAGATTACTCAGCAGTCAGCGCCGTAAATTCTTACCCTCCGCCGGAGTCATTCGTTTTACCCACACCGGTCGCTGTTGTCTGATTGCTGATATAACTCTTTTTTATATTTTATCTTCAAAACTGCAGTAAAACTGTTTTCACAGCCTCTCTGTCGCGCTAGTCTCTTACCCCTGAATGCCCCCCTGACGATAATAGCGCGGTGTCATTCCGAAAAGTGATAAAAAAAACTAATTACTGGCAGGACAACTATGGACTCAACACTTACATCAGACAGCCATGGATCAAATGGTGACACCCTCTCCCGGGCCAGACGTGCCGCCTGGGGAAGCTTCTCCGGCGCAGTCGTCGACTGGTATGACTTTCTGTTATATGGCATCACCGCGGCTCTGGTGTTCAATCATGAATTTTTCCCGCAAATCAGCCCGGCAATGGGTACGCTGGCCGCATTTGCCACCTTCGGTGTGGGCTTTTTATTCCGCCCGTTAGGCGGCATTATCTTTGGTCATTTCGGCGATCGACTGGGCAGGAAGCGAATGCTGGTGATGACCGTATGGATCATGGGATGCGCAACTGCAGCTATCGGTCTGCTGCCTTCATTTACTCAGATTGGCTGGCTGGCGCCGGTACTGCTGGTAACCCTGCGGGCAATTCAGGGATTTGCCGTCGGTGGCGAATGGGGCGGGGCCGCTCTGCTGGCAGTAGAAAGCGCCCCTGAGAAGAAAAAATCGTTTTACAGCAGCGGTGTTCAGGTCGGTTACGGTGTCGGGCTGTTACTCTCTACCGGACTGGTATCACTGATCAGTCACTTTACTACTGACCAGCAGTTTTTGAGCTGGGGCTGGCGCATTCCTTTTATTTTCAGCCTGTTATTGGTTGCCGGTGCACTCTGGATCCGTAACGGCATGCAGGAGTCAGCCGCGTTCCGCCAACAGGCATTACCGGTAAACTCTTGCCCCCCGCGCAAAGGATTACCGGTATTGCAGGCATTGATCAGACACCCCGGTGCATTTCTGCAGATTATTGCGCTGCGGTTATGTGAGCTTCTGACAATGTATATCGTGACTACTTTTGCGCTTAATTATTCCACGCAGAATCTTGGACTTCCGCGCGAGCTATTCCTGAATATCGGGCTGCTGGTCGGTGCTATCAGTTGCCTGACTATTCCCTGTTTCGCCTGGCTGGCCGATACCTATGGGCGCAAGAAAGTTTATATTGGTGGTGCGTTAACAGGCACTGTGTGCGCTGTCCCGTTCTTTATGGCGCTGGAGTCTCAGTCGGTAGTATGGATCATCTTTTTTTCTCTGATGCTGGCCAATATTGCCCATGATATGGTGGTCTGTGTACAGCAGCCGATGTTTACCGAAATGTTCGGTACCGGATTCCGTTACAGTGGCGCCGGGGTTGGTTATCAGGTGGCCAGTGTGGTCGGTGGTGGTTTCACCCCGTTCATCGCTGCCGCGCTGGTCAGCTGGTCTGCCGGAGGATGGCACAGTGTTGCCGTTTACCTGGCCGCCGGATGCCTTATCTCGCTGGTAGTTGCTGCATTTATGAAGACCCCTTCCCGCTGACAATTTCAGTTGCGTATCCCGGGATCCTTACCGGGGTACGCCCTTTTCATCTCCCCGCCCTATTGACACTACAGCCAGAAAGTATAGGATTAGCATCGTATCATTTTGTTATGTTATAACATACTTAAAATAATCTATCGCATTATCACGGGGATGCTCATGCCAGAATTTAAACAATCAGTCGCTGATATTTCTTCACCTGCGGATTCCGCCGCAAGGATACGCAGGGCAAAAAAACCGTTTTTCGCCCTGATGACACTGTTTAGCGCACTGCTAACCACCAGCCCACAGAGCATAGCCGCCGGAACATCAGTCGTACATGCTATCGGTATTGAAAATCAGTATGCCGATGTCATCAGTCAGATTGGTGGAAAATATGTCGATGTCACCTCGATTATCTCAGACCCGAATACCGACCCGCATACCTTTGAAGCCAGCCCGGGGATTGCACGACAGATAGCGGACGCGACCCTGATTGTCGAAAACGGTGCCGGTTATGATGACTGGGCAGATAAACTGATGGCAGCGTCGCCGAATGCTGCACGTAAAGTAATCAATGTCCACTCCCTGTTAAATCTGCCACAAAATACGGCTAACCCGCACCTGTGGTATCAACCTCAGACCATGCCTGTGGTTGCAGAGGCGATTGCAACACAACTCGCCGAACAATTACCGGCCCATGCCGCCTGGTTCCGTAAAAATGCCGAAAAATTCCGTCAGTCAATGCAACCGGTTGATCAGGCAATCAGTGCCTTCAGGACTGACTTCCCTGATACGCCGGTTGCGGTTACCGAGCCGGTAGGCGACTATCTGCTGGAGGCTATGGGGGCGAAGATCCTTACGCCCAAAGCACTTGAATACGGCATTATGAATGATGTCGACCCGGCCCCTCAGTTAGTCAGCGAACAGAATGCTCTGTTGTCAGGTAATAAGGTGCGGGTTTTCGTGTATAACCAGCAAGTGACCGATCCTGTCACCAGCCATTTCCTCAGCCTGGCGAGGGAACATCATGTGCCGGTGGTGGGTGTCTATGAAACCATGCCTGAGCCCGGCTATCACTACCAGTCCTGGATGCTGGCGGAAGTAAAAGCATTACGCAAAGCATTAACTGATAAGGCCTCAACCGAATCTCTGATGGCCGGAAAACAGTAATATGTCTGACAGGTCTCAGGTTCTGAGCGTCCGCGGGCTGGGGGTCAGTTACCCCGGCCGGCAGGTACTGCATGATGTGAATTTCGATATTGGTCAGGGCGAATTCTGTGGGCTTATCGGGGCTAATGGCTCAGGAAAAACAACATTATTCCGTACATTACTGGGCCTGCAGACCTTGAGTGAAGGCAGAATACTGTTAAATGGCGGTCAGGTTCAACAGGGGTTAGCCGCTGCGGGCTATGTTCCGCAGAAAAACTTCCTTGATCCTGATATCCCTCTGACGGCACGGGATGTGGTTGCTCTGGGCCTCGACGGACATCGTCCCGGCTTCAGCCTGCGGCCCCGTCGTCACCGGCAAATTATTGATGAGATGCTGGCAGCAACAGATGCACTCTGCTTCGCCAGCCAGCGGATCGGACGTTTGTCGGGAGGACAACAGCAACGGGTGTTAATCGCTCATGCCCTGGCCCGTCGTCCGCGCCTGTTACTGCTTGATGAGCCACTGGCTAATCTGGATATGGCTGCAGCAGCGGACATTATCAGTTTGCTGAAACGTCTGGCCCGTGAACAGCAGGTATCGGTATTGTTATCTGCTCACGATATTAATCCCCTGCTCCCGGTCATGGATCGTGTGGTGTATCTGGCAAATGGCCGGGCTGCCAGCGGACCTGCCGGAGAGGTGATCCGCACCAGCGTACTTAGCCGTTTATACGGATATCATATTGATGTCATCCGTGTGCATGGCCGGATGCTGGTGGTCGCGACAGATCCCGCAACCGCGCTGGCCGCTCCCGCCGATGATCAGTTGCCCCATGTCACCTCTGTTCCTTAGGTCTCTGCGTATGTTTTCTGTTTTTCTCTGTCACGGTTTCTTAAGCAGCCAGCCGGTGCAAACAGCGTTGATCGTCGGTGGCGGTGCTGCAGTGGTATGCGGTATCACCGGCGTCTTTGCGTTAATCCGTGGTCATGCTTTTGCCGGGCATGCGTTATCGGATATCAGCAGTGCCGGAGGCGCCGCCGCTTTTCTGCTCGGAATAAATGCCCTGGCCGGATTTACTATTATGGCGCTGGCAGGAGCCGCTGGTATTGAACTCAGTGCTGCACGTCACAGCCGGGAGCGTAGCCTGTCAACCGGCATAGTACTCAGTGCCGGACTGGGTTTTTCGGCCCTGTTCCTTTATTTTGCGGTCAGAAAACATAATTCTTCCGGTGCAACCTTATCGGTCATGTTCGGTTCTGTCTGGACCCTGCCGGCCGCGATTGTCCCGTGGATTATCATTTGCGGCGGATGTGCTCTGCTGCTGCTGATCTTAATCTGGCGTCCGGTATTACTGTGTGCCATTGACCCGGACCTGGCGAGGATGCGCGGGATTAATGTACGGCTGGTCGGGGTAATGCAACTGGCAGCTCTCGCTCTGGCCGTCGCCCTATCGTCAATGACCGTCGGCGCTATTCTGTCTACCGCATTACTGACCGGCCCGGCAGCTATCGCACTGCGCTTTAGCCGATCGCCCCTGACTGCTGTCTGTCTGGCAGCGCTCAGTGGACTATTATCGGTCTGGCTCGGTATCTGGATGGCTTATCAGAGTTTCTACTGGACCAATAGTCAGGGCTGGCCGGTCAGCTTCTTTATCGTCAGTATTATTTTTACCGGCTGGGCAGTCAGCGGCCTGTTCCCGCGGGGGATCGGTTTTTTCCGCCAACTTTTCAGGAAGAAGCGTCATGTTTAGCGGTTTTATGTTTACCAGCTGGATAGCCGCCAGTCTGGTGGCAATAGTCTGCGGGCTGGTGGGTTTTTTTGTGATTCTGCGTGGTGCCTCATTTACCGCCCATGCACTGCCGATGAGTGCTTTTCCGGGAGCCGCAGCCGCCGTTTTACTGGGGGTTAATCCGTTCTACGGAGTTTTGTTATTTTCTGTACTGGGCGCATTAGGTATTCATACCTTCGGCCGCCATCATCACCGGGAAGTGGCTACAGCTTTGTGTCTGGTCACTCTGCTGGCTATCGGCACACTGTTGCTCAGCCTGAGCGGCCGTTATGTGCAATCCGTATACTCGTTACTGTTTGGTGATTTACTGGGTATCAGCCGTTCACAGCTGTTACCGCTGGCCATCAGCGCACTGGTTGCCGTACTGATGATCGCAACACTTTTCCGCCGTCTGCTGCTCAGTTCGTTTTCACCGGATCTGGCGGCAGTGAGAGGGATCCCATTGCGTAATACCGAGCTGTGGTTCCTTGCGATCCTGGCGTTAACCACCAGTATTGCATTACCAGTGGTGGGTTCCCTGCTGGTCTTCAGCCTGATGATTGCCCCGCCAGCAATTGCCCGCTCATTATGCAGCCGGCCAGCCAGCGCCCTGTTATTATCGGTGGTAATCTCCCTGACTGTAGTTTGGAGCGCGATTGCCCTGTCATGGTTGACTGACTGGCCGCCGGTTTTTTTTGTCGGGACGCTGGGGGCACTGTTCTGTCTGATGGAACGCGGGTATTCTCGGTTTCGTGAAACAGCGTGCTCAAAGGACAGCTAAATTTTACCCGTATTCCCGCCACGCACGGCTGAGGTACGGGTTCGGTACTCAGCTCAGCCGCTGATTACAGTGGCTGAGTACCTTCCCCATTACCCGTATCCGCTATTCCCGCCAGTCGGGCGCTGAAATATTCAGCACTCAGTGCCGGCAGCACTAAAATGGCTTTGACAACCCTGCCAGCCGCCGTTAATATTCGCCCCGTCTTCACGACAATTCCTCTGTAGTTCAGTCGGTAGAACGGCGGACTGTTAATCCGTATGTCACTGGTTCGAGTCCAGTCAGAGGAGCCATATTAAAGAAGCCCGCTTAAGGAAACTTACGCGGGCTTCTTGCTTTTCATACAGCTCGGCGACTCATTATGTGATTCTGATTCAATAAGCTGGCGTGAAAAATCTTCCCGGTGCATTTTCAATTTTTCCTCCGCAGCGGGAGAATTTGGTGGTCAGATTTGGGGTCAAGTTGGTTCGATGACGGAGTGACCCCCAAATGTCTCTTAACGACTCAAAAATCCGCAACTTAAAACCATCAGCAAAACCCTTCAAAGTTTCCGATTCTCATGGTCTGTACCTTTTAGTTAATCCAGGCGGTTCACGTCTCTGGTATCTCAAATATCGCATCAATAGAAAAGAATCCCGCCTCGGCTTAGGTGCCTACCCTGATGTATCTCTGGCCGACGCTCGTCAGCAACGTGACGGTATTCGAAAATTGCTGGCGCAGAATATCAACCCAGCACAACAGCGATCCGCTGAACGAACTACTTCCTCACCAGAAAAAACCTTCAAGACCGTGGCATTGAGCTGGCATAAAAGCAACCGAACCTGGTCAGAGAACCATGCCGCCCGTCTGCTCGCCAGCATGAATAGTCATATCTTCCCAATAATTGGACACCTGCCTGTTACAGAACTGAAAACCCGTCACTTTATTGACCTGCTGAAAGGGATTGAGAAAAAAGGTTTGCTGGAAGTGGCGGCTCGTACCCGGCAGCATATGTGCAACATCATGCGTCATGCCGTACATCAGGAATTAATAGAGCACAACCCGGCGGCAAATCTGGACGGTATTATCGCCCCTCCGGTTAAACGCCACTACCCTGCCCTTCCGCTGGAGAAACTACCGGAACTGTTAACCCGCATTGAGAACTACAAGCAAGGGCGAGAATTAACCCGTTTGGCAGTATCGCTCACCCTGCACCTGTTCATCCGTTCCAGCGAATTGCGTTTCGCCCGTTGGTCTGAGATCGATTTCAGAAACAAAATCTGGCCTAGTGGGAGCGAAGCTGCAAAATGCGACATCTGACTTTTTTGAACTGGATCTGAGTAAAAATCAGTCACCTGTGAAATGGTTGCCATAGCGATTACTCATTGATGATTCAGGGAGTTGGGATGATGTCACAGGATCAGACTTTTGATGACAGGGATGAGTGGCGTTTGCTTGCTGACGAGCTTTCGCTGTTACCGGGAATGACCGATACGGGGCGTTTGGGATTTGCCATTCAACTAAAATTCCGACAGGTACAGGGCCATTACCCTGAATCAATAAACGATTTCCCTTCAGGTATCGTACATGCTATTGCTGTGCTGAGCAGATCGGATGCGCTGCTGTATCCCTTGAAAACTATCCGTTTCATGGACGGCAGGCTCAGCGACACCGACAACATATTCGTCGCTATCTGGGTGTCAGACTCCCCAATAAAGCTGACATTGCACGACTTAGCACCTGGTTAACCGAGTTTATTCTCCCGTTAAATCCGCAGGCTGTACACGGCAGCGAACTTGTTACTGACTGGTGTCAGGAACAGCTGATTGAACGTCCGGCTGCCGAGCACCTGGAGCGGATTATTCGTTCAGCCGTACACCAGTTCGAAACAACGCAACAAAACACCATATTTACCCGACTTTCACTCGACAGCAAGGTTGCCATCAATCATCTACTGTCAGCCGAAGAACCGGGCACTGCCCGGGTAAACGAAGTCACATTCAGCGGCCTAAAAGCTGACCCGGGAAAGCCCAGCCTGGAGAATGTCCTTTCCGTCATCGCCCAGCTAAAATGCCTTGATGGTGTTGCGCTACAGCCGAATATTTTTCAGGGCATATCCCCTAAATTCATCGTGCAGTTTCAACAACGGTGTGCCAGTGAATCGATCAGGGAGCTTCGTCGCCACCCTTCAGCGATCCGTTACAGTATGGTGGCTATGTTTTGCTGGCGTCGCCGCCAGCAGCTGACCGATGCGTTGATTGAGATGTTGATGGTGCTAATCCATAACCTTGGCACCCGGGCTGAAAAAAAGGTCGATAAAAAGCAGTTTGCGGCGTTTAAAAAAGTCAGGGGCAAGGCGCGTTTGCTGTTCCGCATGGCCGAGGCCACTGTTGACCAGCCGGACGGCGTCATAAAGGAGGTTGTCTATCCCGTTGTCTCACAGAAAATGCTGCAAAATCTGGTCGATGAATTTAAAACGCTGGGGGTAAATACTGAGCAGGAAGTACAGGAATCCATGCGTTCTTCTTACGGTAGCCACTATCGCCGGATGTTGATGCCGGTACTGGATCGGCTTGAGTTTCAGTCCGGCAACGCCCTGTATCGGCCCGTTATTGATGCTATCCAGATTATTAAGGAAAACAGAACCAGCAATCAGAATTTCTATGCGGTGGGTGATGTGCCTGTTGACGGTATTATTCAGAAAAAATGGCGGGATGTTGTCATCGTACAGAGCCAGTCCGGTGAAGAACGCATTAATCGTATCAACTATGAAATTTGTGTTTTACGGGCTTTACGCAAAAGCCTGCGCAACAAAGAAATCTGGGTCACAGCCGCTGATCGCTATCGTGATCCGGCAGAAGATCTCCCTGCCGATTTTGCCACTAACCGCGCATATTATTATTCCCTGTTGCAGGCACCTACTGATGCGACAACCTTTATTAATCAGATCAAAGGCAGGATGCGCCAGTGGCTCGGTACCCTGAATAATGGCTTGCCAGATAATCCCAAACTTCGCATCAGGGAACAGGGGAAAAATCGTATCCACCTGACGCCGCTGGATAAACAAACTGAGCCACCCAACACCGCTGCGCTGAAGCAGGAGATTGGCCAGCGTTGGGCCGATCTGGAGTTGATAGACATACTCAAGGAGGTGGATTTACGGGAACATTTCTCGTCGTTATTTCGCACATCTGCCAGTCGGGAAGTTCTTGAGCCTGAGGTATTACAACGCCGCCTGTTATTATGTCTGTTTGGCCTCGGTACCAATGTAGGCCTGAAGCGTATCGCCAGCCAGCAACCCCGCGTTAACTATGATGAATTGCGCTACGTTAAACGGCGGTTTATTCAGAAAGATGCTTTACGCTCAGCGATTTCACATATTGTGAACGGTATTTTCCGTATTCGTCAGCCCGCTATCTGGGGAAATGCGACGACATCCTGTGCTGCGGACTCCCGAAAGTTTGGTGCGTATGATCAGAATCTGATGACAGAATGGCATGCCCGCTATGGCGGGCGCGGTGTGATGATTTACTGGCATGTCGATACGCACTCCACGTGTATTTATTCACAATTGCGCCGCTGTTCCTCATCGGAGGTGGCCGCGATGATGGAAGGAGTTCTGCGTCACTGTACCGATATGGAAATAAACCACCAGTATGTGGACAGCCACGGGCAAAGTGAGGTGGCCTTTGCGTTCAGTGATGTGCTGGGGTTCGATTTATTGCCGCGCCTGAAAGCGATCGCCCGACAGAAACTGTATGTGTGTGAAAAGGAAGATGCCTTGTTGTACCCGCATCTGACGCCGGTTTTAACCCGGGGGATCGACTGGGAGCTTATTGCACAACAGTATGACGAGATAATTAAATATACAGCGGCACTTAAAACCGGAACAGCCGAACCCGAGGCCATATTACGACGATTCACCCGCAATAACATTCAGCATCCAACCTATAAGGCACTCGCGGAGCTGGGCAAAGCGATTAAGACTATCTTCCTCTGCCGTTATTTGCAGAATGAGTCGCTGCGTTGCGAAATTAATGCGGGTCTCAACGTCGTGGAAAACTGGAACAGCGCCAATAATTTTATTTTTTATGGTGAACACGGAGAATTTACCAGCAACCGGCCTGCGGATCAGGAACTGTCGATGCTCTCTTTACACCTATTGCAAATCAGCCTGGTCTATATCAATACCTTGTTGATTCAGAATGTGCTCGCTGAGCCAGTCTGGCAGCATCGAATGACAGAAGAAGACTGGCGTGGTCTGACGCCATTGATATACCACCATGTTAATCCATATGGTCGTATCGAACTGAACATGGATCAACGGCTGGCGCTGGCAGCCTGATAGTGTCCAGAACCGTTCGGTTTCGTACACTGGATCTCAATACTGTCCGAAAGTAAGTGAAATTTATTTCGGACACACATTATAATCCGTACATCCTTTTCGGACGGAAATTTCATTATGTCACGCGTTTTTGCTTACTGCCGCGTTTCCACACTGGAGCAGAACACGGAAAACCAGCGCAGGGAAATAGAAGCTGCCGGTTTTGCCGTCAAATCCCAAAGGCTTATTGAGGAGCACATCAGTGGCTCCGTTGCTGCCAGTGAGCGGCCGGGATTTACCCGTCTGCTCGACAGAATGGAAAATGGTGACGTGCTGATTGTCACCAAACTGGATCGTCTTGGACGAAATGATATGGATGTCAGAAAAACAGTGGAACAGCTGGCTGCGTCAGATATTCGGGTTCACTGCCTGGCACTGGGTGGCGTGGATCTCACCAGCCCGGCCGGAAAAATGACCATGCAGGTGATTTCTGCCGTAGCGGAATTTGAGCGCGATCTGCTGCTTGAGCGCACACACTCGGGTATCGCCCGGGCCAGAGCATCAGGGAAACGCTTTGGACGCCCCTCTGCCCTGAATGATGAACAGAAAAAATCGGTACTGGAACGGCTCAGTACGGGAATGTCTGTGAGTGCAGTGGCCCGTGAATTTGGAACGACCCGACAGACTATTCTCAGGGTAAAGGCGGCTATTCCAGCAGCGTAAACCACCATGTCTGACAGAATCAGTCGTTTCTTTGTCCCGGAACAATGACGATAAAATATCGCCTGGTTACGATGGAATGTTATTTATAGATAAAAATGTGCAGGGAATCAGCATGGAAATTATTGGCGACAACACCTGTATTACCAGCATCAGGCCCAAAAGCAAGGTTGTTTACTGTCGCGGTGAGCCGCATAAATACTGGCTTGAGCTTCAATTCGTGGATGAGAACAACAATCCGGTTACCGGGCTGAATGTGCA
>NZ_JAERJS010000036.1:0-28863 GCF_018257525.1 Tatumella sp. JGM130
TTAGTGTTTTGGCGAATACAAAACTAACCACTTTTACCGCCGTTTTCTATTAATTCACGCTAAGGTGCGATGAACCTGATTAATGACTGCGCACCGGCAGTGATTATTAGCGGTGAAGAGTGGCTGTCGCTGGTTCGTTCGGCGATGACGCAGGGATCCGGCCCTTATGTCCTCAGTCATCAGGAGATGCGTGCCTTGCCCTGCGGCCGGATACCGCTGAGCGAACCGTCCGGCGATGATATTGCCTATCTGCAATATACTTCCGGCAGCACGCGCTTTCCGCGCGGGGTGATCATTACCCAGCGGGCGGTCATGGCCAATCTGCAGGTCATCAGCCATGATGGCATTAAATTACGTCCCGGCGATCGCTGTGTTTCCTGGCTGCCTTTTTACCATGATATGGGGCTGGTAGGGTTTCTGCTGACACCGGTGGCGACCCAGTTATCCGTTGATTATCTGCGTACCCAGGACTTCGCCATGCGACCGTTACAGTGGCTGAAACTGATTGATAAAAACCGCGGTACTGTCACGGTGGCACCACCGTTTGGTTATGATCTCTGTTTACGCCGCAGCAGTGAGAAAGAACTGGCAGGGATGGATCTCTCCTGTCTGCGGGTTGCGGGGGTCGGTGCCGAACCTATTCCTGCGGAACTGTTAGCCCGGTTCAGTGAGCACTTTGCCGTGGTCGGCGCTAACCCGGCGGCATTTATGCCCTGCTATGGGCTGGCTGAAAATACCCTGGCGGTGAGTTTTTCTGATGAAAACTGCGGCGTACAGACGGATACGATCGACCGCGATATTCTGGAGTACGAGGGGCGGGCGGCTGTACCATCTGCCCGTACCCGCGCAGTATCTGTGTTTGTTAACTGCGGTAAAGCATTACCCGGTCACCGTATTGAAATCAGAAATGAAGCCGGAATGAGACTGCCTGAGCAACAGGTCGGCCATATCTGTATTTCCGGCCCCAGCCTGATGAGTGGCTATTTTGGTGACCCGCAAATACGAAAACAACTGCTGAATAACGGATGGATGGACACGGGAGATCTCGGATACCAGTCGGCAGGTTACCTGTATGTCACCGGACGTAAAAAAGATTTAATTATCATCCGCGGCCGCAATATCTGGCCACGGGATATTGAGTATCTGGCGGAGTCGGAACCCGAAGTGAACAGGGGCGATGCCATCGCTTTTGTGACGGAGGATCACGGGGAGAATGCCCGGATAATCCTGCAAATCCAGTGTCGGATCAGCTCAGAAGAACGTCGTAAACAGCTGGTCCGCTCGTTATCTGCCAGCATCCAGAGCGAATTCGGGGTGGTGGTGGAGATCGAACTGTTGCTGCCCCATAGTCTGCCGCGTACTTCTTCCGGTAAACCGGCGAGGGCAGAAGCGAGGAAGCGCTGGATGACCACGGCAGTCTGTCCTGCGCTGCCGGTCCCCGGATTCGCCCCATGAACCGTACGGTTGCCCTGACCGGCGGCACCGGCTTTATTGGCCGGTATATCGTCGGTGATTTGCTACGACGCGGGTTCAGGATCCGCGCCCTGACCCGTACTCAGCGTTCAGCCCCTGACGCACGGCTAAGCTGGGTGCATGGCTGTCTGGAAAGTCCGCAGGCGCTCTGTGAACTGGTTCGCGGGGCCGATGATGTGATCCATTGTGCCGGTCAGGTCAGAGGCGGCAGCGAAAACGTTTTTACCCGCACGAATCTGCACGGCAGCCAGGCGTTGTTACAGGCAGCTTTGCACAGCGGTCAGTGTCGCCGTTTTCTGTTTATCTCTTCTCTGGCCGCCCGCCATCCGGAACTTTCCTGGTACGCCGCTTCTAAACACCGGGCTGAGCAGCAACTGCAGACGCTTGCAGGAGATATTTCCCTCGGTATCTTCCGGCCGACAGCGGTCTATGGCTGTGGTGATAAAGAACTTTACCCGTTATTGAACGGCCTGTTACGCGGGGTATTACCCTGCCCGGCAGGCCATGACGGGACACTTTCTTTTCTGCACGTCAGTGATTTAGCTACTGCAGTCAGCCAGTGGCTGCTGAGCGCATCTCCGGCCACCGGTATTTATGAACTCTGTGACGGCATGCCAGGAGGCTATAGCTGGAAACGCCTGCAGCTCATCGGGGCCAGTGTCCGCCGGGGGCCGGTATGGCGGGCCAGTATCCCGTTAACGGTGCTGAGATTACTGGCGGCGATCTCTGTGCAGTGCCACCGCGTGACGGGGAAAGCACCAATGCTTACCCCGGCTAAAATCCGCGAAATCATCCATCCGGACTGGTCTGCCAGTAATCAGCGGCTGACTGCCGCTATCAGCTGGCGTCCTGAAGTGAGTCTCGAACGTGCTTTACGTGAGCGGCTTTTTTAATTCTCTGAACCGAGGTTTTACAACGTAGCTATGCTAAATCGTGATGCTGTGATGACCTGTATTCTGACCTGCCTGAAAAATATTGCTGACAGTGGTGTGGAAATCACCCCCGACAGCGATTTGATTAATGACCTGGGGCTGGAATCTGTCAGGGTGCTGGATTTGCTGATGATGCTTGAAGATAAACTGGATATCTCGATTCCGATTAATATCCTGCTGGACGTCAGAACTCCGCGGCAGTTACTGAACGCCTTGCAACCCTGGCTGGAGAACGCAAATGGGTCTTTATGATAAATTCTCCCGTTTGAAAAACCAGCGGCAGTATTTCAGTCACTCGGGACTGAATCCGTTCGGTACCTGCATCGATGAAGTTTATTCGGCAACTGAGGGACGTATCGGCGACCGGCGGGTAATACTCGCCGGGACCAACAATTATCTGGGCCTGACTTTCGACCCGCAGGCAATAGCTGACGGTCAGATGGCAATGGCACAGCAGGGCACCGGAACCACGGGCTCACGGATGGCCAACGGCAGCTATGGTTCCCACCTTGCACTGGAACAGGAACTGGCGGCATTTTTTGGCCGTCCGTCGGCGATTGTGTTCTCTACCGGATATACGGCTAATCTGGCAGTGATCAGTACGCTGGCCTGTCCCGGGGCAGTGGTATTAATAGATGCGGACAGCCATGCCAGTATCTATGATGCCTGCGCACTGGGCGGGGCAGAGATTATCCGCTTCCGGCACAATGATGTGGCCGATTTGGATCGCCGCCTGCAACGGCTGGGAGAGCGGGCTGCAGAGGCACTGATCATTGTCGAAGGCATTTACAGCATGCTGGGGGATGTTGCCCCGCTGGCGGAGATTGTCGCTGTAAAAAAACAGCGGGGTGGCTACCTGCTGGTGGATGAAGCGCACTCGTTCGGCGTGACCGGGCCTAATGGCCGCGGACTGGCTGAAGAAGCGGGTGTGGAACAGGATGTTGATATTATTCTGGGCACATTCAGTAAAAGTCTGGCCGCGATTGGCGGTTTTGCTACCGGCAGTAAAGAGATGGAAGTACTGCGTTACAGCAGCCGGCCATATATTTTCACCGCATCGCCTTCCCCGGCCAGTATTGCCTCAGTGCGGGCCTCTTTACGTACCATTGCCGGTTGCCCGGCATTGAGAAATAAGTTGTGGGACAACGCGAGACGTTTATACCACGGGCTGTCATTGGCCGGTTATCAGTCGGGGCCGCGCATTAGCCCGGTGGTGCCGGTGATGATTGCTTCGCAGGAGGAAGGGCTGCGCTTATGGCGTGACCTGATTGATCACGGGGTGTACGTTAATCTGGTCTTGCCCCCGGCGGCCCCGGCCGGTATGACTCTGCTGCGCTGCAGCGTCAATGCGGCGCACAGTGAACAGCAAATTGATAAAATTATTCAGGTATTTACCCGGCTAAAACAATAACCGTCACAGGATTACGCATAATGATGGCGGATGCGTAATCCGGACAATGGTTATTGCCGCGGTGCATTACCGGCAGGAGGGCAGTAGCCGCGACGTTCCATAAACTGCCCGATTGCCTGACCGGCGAGGGTAATCACCTGATTCAGGGGCTGATCGGCATCAATATCCACCACTTCTGCATTACTGAAAGTAAGCTGTGGTGTCACCGCTATTTTTCTGGCCAGTTTTTCTTCAGAATGGTCGGGTTTTCGCTGGCAGGCAATATTCAGACTGACATTCAGTTTAATCACCATATCCGGTTGTTGCAGGGTCATCCATGCAAATAACTTACGTTCTTTTTCTGCCATCCGCTGAATAACCCGTCCGGCGGTTATCTGTTCGGGGAATGACGGACTGTCATAGCCGCCGGGCACCTGTGTTTGCGGAAAACGGTCAGTGAGTACAATATATCCTTTACGCCGGTATTTCAGCATCCTGCGAAAACGTAATAACCGTCGTCCGACAAAAGCCATAATAACCAGCGCGGATAACAGACTGACATTTGCCTGTGGTGATTTTATTTTCTTTGTATTATGTATAATGGCTTTTTTTAATGGTTTACCCAGTAAAGGTAAAGCAGATAATGCACGGCCGGTGTTTCCTGCCTGTTTACCTAAATGTACCGGCATCGCCGGGCCATATCTTCGCAGTTCATTGATCAGATATTTACAAATCGTTGACTTTCCCGAACCATCACTGCCAATAACCGCAATTAGCGGTGGCCAACTGGAATTTATCATGGTTTGCTCTTTTGATAAAACAATCCCGAATATAACAGCTGTTATTTAATAGTTCTGCACAAAACAGGGCATTTTAGTGCCGGTGGTGGACAAATAGTGCTTAGTTATTATGTGATATTTATTTAAGTGATAAACAAGTTAAAGTAATAACCGGCAGTTATTTTATGTTTTTGACTTTAATTGCGCATTTCAGTTTTGCTATGTTGAATATGTCTTTATTTAGAATAAAATGATTTTTTTAATTTATGGATAATCACTGTGTCTGCACAGGAAATAAAAAACCTTCCTCCGTCGGCAGGGAAAATAATTGCTATCACAGGTTGTGATGGCTCCGGAAAATCAACGCTGGCGAACAGTCTGGTGAATTACTTATCTGCATACAACCCTACAGAACTGATTTATCTCGGTCAGTCATCAGGGGCGATAGGCCGATGGCTGGGACAGTTGCCGCTGGTTGGCGGGCCGGTGGGGCGGTTTCTTTTATCCCGCGCACAGCGGGTCAGTGAACATCCCTCCCGTCTGCCGGGCAATCTGACCGCACTGGTCATCTTCTTACTTTCTTGCTGGCGGGGTTATAAATTCCGGAAAATGCTGAAGAAAGCCCGCCAGGGGAGATTGCTGATCACCGATCGTTATCCGCAGGCTGAGGTCGCAGGGTTTCGGGTTGATGGCGCACAACTGGCGAAAACCAGTGGCGGAAACCGCTGGCTGGGCTGGCTGCGCCGCAGGGAGCAGAGGTTGTACCAGTGGATGGCCTCATACCCGCCGCGGTTGCTGATTCGGCTGAACGTGGACGAACAAACCGCCTGTACCCGCAAGCCGGATCATCCTGCGGTGGCATTGCGCGAAAAAATAGCGCTGATCCCGTCTCTGACCTTTAACGGGGCCACCATTATTGATCTTGATGGTACTGCGCCTGCCGCCGAGATCTGTCAGGCATCGTTACGTGCCATACTCCAGCGACTGACCCCGCCAGATATGTGATGGTCAGGGGATTTTCAGGCGAAATTTATGAAAACAGAAACTCCGTTCAACACCCGCCGTCCGGCTGAGTGCATTAAGGGACTGATTGCGGTGGCCGGCAGCGATGGCACCGGTAAGTCGACCCTGACAGCTGATATCGTTAACCGCCTGAGGGTACAGCGTCCGGTGGTACGGCGCTACCTTGGACTTATTTCCGGTGAAAATGGCGACAAAATTAAACAATTACCGCTGATTGGCATCTGGCTGGAACGCAGGCTGGCGGCCAAATCTGATAAAAGCCAGCGTATGAGCAACCAGGCTCCGTCCCTGTGGGTGGCGCTGATTATGTATGGTTTTTCTCTGTGGCGGGCCGCCTGTTTGCGTAAAACGGTACGGCTGGCAGACAGCGGAGTGCTGGTGATCTGTGATCGTTACCCACAGGCGGAAATATCCGGCTTCTATTATGACGGGCCGGGCATTGGTATCGAACGGGTCAGGGGCCGCTTACTGACACGGCTGGCCGAAAGTGAACGGCGTCTCTATCAGCAGATGGCCTCAATCCGTCCCGGACTGATCCTGCGGCTGGATATTGACGCGGATACGGCATTTTCCCGTAAACCGGATCACTCTTACGAAGAGTTGCAGGACAAAATTTCACAGATGCAGCGTATCAGCTATAACGGCGCCCGTATTATTGAGCTGGACTCACGGATCGCTTATCCACGGGTGCTGAGTAATGCATTAGCGGCAATTTCGCGACTGGCTTCTGACGGCGGTGATATCCGACAGCAGCAGGATATTTTTTATGGAAAATAGCCTGATAGCCGGCCACTGTCCGGTAAAATGTGCGGACGGTAAACCATGAAGCACTGGTTGCGTGACGGTGCCTTCCGTTCCCTGTTACGTAATGCTGTCAGTCTTTGCTGCGGCAGTGTGGTCAGTGCGTTGCTCGGTTTGCTGGCCTTATCCTGTGCAGGTAAAGGTATGACGCCACGTATGTTCGGCGTGCTGGTGGTTATTCAGGCCTATAACAAAGCCGTCAGTGACCTGATTAAGTTTCAGACCTGGCAGTTTGTGGTGCAGTTTGGCACCCCGGCCCTGCAGGAGAATAATACTGGCCGCTTCCGTGAAGTCGTCCGCTTTTCATTCGGTCTGGATATCGTCAGTAGTCTGATAGCAATTACTGGCGGGATTGGTTTGTTGCCGTTTCTTGCCTCCTCCCTGGGGTTAGACCGGGAAACCCTCTGGCTGGCGATGGTGTATTGCACCTTAATCCCTTCCATGACTTCTTCGACACCGACCGGTATTTTACGCGCCCTGGATCGCTTTGATTTAATTGCGATACAGCAGGCGGTCAGGCCATTTTTACAGGCGGCGGGCAGCGTGATTTGCTATTACTTCAGGCTCGGTTTTGCGGGGTTTATGATCAGCTGGTATATCGCTAACCTGGCAGGCGGCAGCCTTTTCTGGTGGTTTGCCGGACGGGAACTGAAACGGCGTAATATCCGTCATGCGCTGAAACCGGCCCTGTTTGGCGCGGCCAGAAACCTGCACGGGGCCTGGGACTTTGTCTGGACGACCAATATCGCTCATACCCTGTGGGCGGCAAGAAACTCATGCAGCACCGTGCTGGTCGGACTGGTCTCCGGCCCGGCGGCTGCCGGGTTATTTAAAATAGCCATGACCTTTTATGATGCTACCGGAACACCGGCCCGGTTACTGGAAAAAGCTTTTATCCGGAAGTGATGCGGCTTGACCCGCGAACCTCCGCCCCCTGGCGACTGGGGTTACGTGCAGCCCTGATGGCCGGAGGACTGGGTATTGCTGTGGCCTTACTGGTGCTGGTGGCGGGAGAACCGTTAATTACGGCGGTGTTTGGTCATCAGTATCTGGCGGCTTACGATTTAATCAAAATTATGCTGGGGGCCACCATAGTATCGATGCTGGGGTTCCCGCTGGAGTCGTTACTGTTGATGGCCGGAAAACAGCGGACGTTTTTAATCTATCAGGTACTGGCCTGTTTCTGTTACCTGATATTACTGACTGGCAGTTGTTATCTGTCCGGTGTGCGGGGGGCCGCCTATGCTTACTTTGCCGGACAATGCCTGAGTATGTTGTTAACCCTGATCCCGACACTGCGTGCCTACCGTGGCCGTCACCGGCCGGGACGGATTATGTTCCGCGAGAGGCAGTAACATGGGTAAACACTGGCAAAAGTTCCCTGCCGAAACCACGGCATTATTATTTCAGGCGGTGGAAGAGGATGATGTTATCGGGGCCGGAGACAGCCTGCCGGCCTGTGCTGAATTCGGCTACCCGTCACTGGTGTTGTATGAAAACTACGCCCTTTGTCTGCAATTCTGGGAAGAGGGCTGTCACCGTAAAGAACTGCTGGCGCTGATCAATACATTTCTGAAGAACAGTAACCAGCCACTGGCGGTGCGGATGCGCTACAAATATATCCGTGCCCGTTACAAACACCTGCGCTTTGCCCTGCGGCTGTACAGTACCGGTCACCGGCCTGGTCGTTTGCTGAATATGACGACGGTGATGCTTGGCCACTTTCAGGATGCCTTCCGCCACGGGAATCAGGGGCAACTACGTAAATATGGCTATATCCTGCGCGGACTACTGAGTACAGCTGTCTGGTCAGTGATTGATTATGCACTGCAGCATACGGAAATTGAGACTGAGCAGGGGTTTGCCGTTTACCGGCGGGCAGAGCTACAGCGGCTGCGGCAATTAACCACCCGCCAGACGCTGAGTGGCGCAGAATTCCATGAGCTGAGAAAAATCGTCAGCCAGCAGCTGTCCTTTTATGACACTTTGCGTTCACTGGCCCCGGAAAATATCCATGCCCGTCAGATGTCCGGATTTATGGCGGTGATTAACGGCCTGATGGGGGACCGTCATGACCAGATGGTGGCTGATAAACTGTCAGGCGGTGATATCTACGATCGGCCGGCACCACTGGACAGTGATATCCGCCGGCGTCTGGAACAGTTACTGACCGCTTTTTCCTTACCGGCAGAGGGTAACCGATGACCCTGTTCCGCTATCTGATACTGCTGCCATGGCTGATCATCCACGCGGCGGCGGCACATAATCTGGTGTACGGCCAGCCGGTGGCCCCGCTGCAGATCAGGGATCGCGGTCAGCTGGTTGTCAGTGCTCAGAGTATCAGCTACCGTCCCTGGGACAGTGGTGAACTGGCAGGTAAGGTGAGGGTCGTACTGGTGATGGCCGGACGCAGCACCGTAAAACACAATGATCATCAACTGATGATCGCCGTAAAGCATGCCCGCTTTCCGGTCACGGCCTTCCAGCCGGTGATTATTGTGAATATGGACGATACTGTTCCCGGAACAGGTTATTTTGTGCGTCGGAAAATAGAAAAGCTCCAGCAACGTTATCCGTGGGCCCTGTTTGTTATCGATAATGACGGGCAGGTCGGCAGGCGCTGGCAGCTGAAGGCAGACAGCAGTGCGCTGGTTGTGCTGGATAAAGGCGGCCTGGTCCGACGGGTTGAGGAAGGCCCGCTGACAGCGGCCGACAGCCGTCAGGTATTCAGTCTGTTACAACAGCTGGTCGCCGGGGAGCGGCAGGAGGCGCTAAAACCGCGTGCTGTCATGGCGGAGAAAAACCATGGGGGTAATTGAACGCTATCTGATGCGCGAAATAGCCCGTCAGGCGATACTGATCAGCGGCTTGCTGGTGGTGATGTTCGCCAGCTACTCGGCACAACGTTATCTGACGGAAGCGGCAAACGGGACCCTGGCTCTGCCGGTTGTTCTGGCGGTAATATTTTATAAAATAGTGATCTCACTTGAAATGCTTTTACCGGTCGGATTATATGTGGCTGCCGCAGTGGTTCTGGGGCGACTGCACACGGATTCGGAAATAACTGCATTTTTTGCCTGTGGTGGCAGTCCGTGGCGGGTGTATACAGCGGTACTGTTTCCGGCGGTGGTGCTGGCGTTGCTGGTTTCGGTGTTGTCGCTGTATGGCAGACCCCGCGCGTATAACCAGATTTACCAGTTGCAGCAACAGTCACAGTCAGCACTGGATGTCAGCCATTTACAGGCAAATACGTTTAATCAGAATAACAGTGGCAGAATGGTGCTGGCCGCGGGGATTGATCCTGCTACCCGTCAGTTAACCGATGCACTTATCTACTCGCGCACCGGCAATATTACCCGTTTATACCGTGCGCAACGAGTCACTGTCACTGATCCGTCCCCGCTCCGTCCCGGGGTGCGATTACAGGCGGGCACCGCCTATCGTCTCGACCGGCAGGGCAGGGATGATAACCTGCAACATTATAATGTGTTGCAAATGGCGCTGAAACCGACGGTGATACCGCTACGCACTGGGCAGAAGTCTGCCACGGTCAGGCAGTTGTTAGATGTACCGGTCCCCGGAAATATCGCAGAATTGCAATGGCGACAAAGCCGCGGCATCAATACCCTGATGATGGTGTTGCTTGCGGTGCCTCTGAGCCGCTGCCGCCCCCGCCAGGGGCGCTATGCCGCGCTGTTGCCATTAACGCTGGTATTTATTGCCATATTTTATGGCGGAAATCTGTGCCGTACCCTGGTGGCCAATAACTCGTTGCCGGAGATCCCCGGGGGCTGGCTGGTGACGGTGAGCATCGCCATAGTCTTACTGATGCTGATGTTCAGGGACTTTTCGTCACTGCGGCACCGTGTCTGATGGGGATTATCGAACGTTACCTGATCCGTTATCTGTTCTTCGGTTGTGCGGCTTCAGCGGCTCTGCTGTTGCCGGTTTTTTCCACGTTTAATCTGATGAGTCAGCTGGAGGATGTCACTGCCAGCGGCTATCGCTGGCCGCAGGCTCTGCTGGTGGTGGTTATGACGGTGCCGCGCACCCTGGTCGATATCGGCCCGTTTATTGCTTTACTCGGTGGTATTAACGGACTCGGGCTGCTGGCAAAAAACCAGCAACTGACGGCGATGCGCAGTGCAGGACTTTCTGTCTGCGCCCTTGGCCGGGTGATGCTATTGGCGGGGGCGATGGCGGCCGTGATATCTGCGGCGGTCGATCAGTGGATTGCTGCACCTCTGCAGCAACAGGCGCTGGTGATCAAAGCACGCGCTCAGACCGATCTGCCGGAGGGTAAAAATACCTTATGGGCGCGGCGAAATAATCAATTTGTTACCCTCAGATATCCGGATGCAGCCGGTGAGCCGTTTGATATTGAGATTTTCATCTACAATCCGGACTTCACCCTTAACCGCTACTGCTATGCCCGTACCGCAACCCCTGAAAAAAATGGTTTCTGGACCTTGCATCAGGTCACCCGGAAACAATGGCGGCAGGGACAGGAAACCCTGAACAGCCTTGAACAGACAGCGTGGCAACCGATACTCCCGGCGGCGCGTTTGCCGGATCTGATACAGCCTCCGGACAGTTTCTCAGTACAGCAGTTATGGCACTATATTGGTTATCTGCAATCCTCCGGACAACCGGACAACCAGTACCGGATTAGTTTATGGAAAAAAGCAGGACAGCCAGTGCTGATGGTGGCGATGCTGTTACTGGCCGTTCCTTTCACTCTGAATGCACCCCGCGCATCGGCAGGAGGGCGGCTGGCTGTCGGGGTCATTACCGGATTGCTGACCTATATCAGTTACCAGGTGGTACTGAGCCTCGGGTTACTGCTGTCATTCAACCCGCTGCTGACGGCACTGTTACTGCCGCTAAGTCTCCTGTTGCTGGCACTGATACTGCTGCGGCGTTTTGACCGGTACCATCAGTAACCGGCGGGGAGCGGCGCGCCCTGTCCCTGCGCGGGCATTTTCCCTGGAAGGGTTAAGCGACACAAAAATATACATAATCAAACATTTTTCCTGTGCTGCTGCCCGCCTGGTGCAATACGCGGTTCAGACGGGTTCCCACTGCAGCAACACAGCCTGTCAGGCTGAGCCATTAATTGACAGTTGCGCAAAAGGTACCTAGCTTTAGCTGCTGTATGGTGATGGCGTGACCGGCAGCATATTGCCGAAACAGACCCGGTAGTTGCTGCCAGTGACAGAGGTTTCCTGAAAGCGGGTTAATCCGGTATGGTGAATCTAAACAAATTCAGACAGGGGCCGCAGACGAAAGCACGGGTACTGGCATTTTTCAATATCAGGCCTGAAGAGTGGCAGCCTTTGCTCTGGTGTATGGCTTATATCTTCTGCCTGTTATGTTCCTACTATATTTTACGGCCAGTCAGAGACACGCTGGGTGTTGAAGGAGGAGTGCATAACCTGCAATGGTTATTCACTGCCACATTACTCTGTATGCTGGTGCTGAATATTCCCTTTTCGGCGTTATCCCGTTCGGTTCCGCGGCAGCGTCTTATCCCGCTGATTTATTACTTTTTTGTCATTAATTTACTGATTTTTGCTGCACTGATGTACTGGTTACCGGCCGGTGAACGGGTGTGGGCGGGGCGGTTGTTTTTTGTCTGGGTGTCTGTATTTAACCTGTATGCGGTTTCCGTATTCTGGGTGCTGGTGTCGGATTTATTCAGTACCGAGCGTGCCGGACGGTTGTTTGCCCTGATGGCAGCCGGTGCCACTGTCGGTGCTATCGGGGGCTCTTTTCTGACAACCCTGTTTGCCCGTCTGCTGAATATCAGCGGACTATTGCTGTGTTCGGCACTGCTGTTGTTATGCGCCATATTTTGTGTACGGCGGTTAATTCATCATTCCTGCGGGCTGAGCCGATCCGCTGCGACTGATACCTCAGTCAGTCGCGACAATGACGCCCCGGCCCTCGGCGGCAGTATTTTTGCCGGTATCACACATACTTTCCGTTCGCCGTACCTCAGGAATATCTGTCTGTATATGTTGTTGTTTTCCACGACATCGACCCTGTTGTATTTTCGGCAGGCGGATTTGGTCAGACATGCGTTTAACAGTGAAGATGCCCGCACCACTTTCTTTGCAGCCACCGACCTCGCGGTCAATATCCTGACACTACTGACCCAGGTTTTTATCGCCAGCCGGTTGCTTAACCGTTATGGCACGGCTCTGGTGCTCTGTTTTCTGCCGGTTCTGACCATCATCGGTTTTTTATCGTTATCTCTGTGGCCGACCCTGCTGGCGGTCATGCTGTTCAGCATATTCCGCCGTGCCGGGAATTTTGCCCTGGCCCGGCCGGCGCGTGAGGTGTTGTTTACCGTGTTACAACGGGAAGATAAATACAAAGCGAAAAGTTTTATTGATACGGCTGTGTACCGGGCGGGTGATCAGGTGGGTGCCTGGAGCTGGGCGGCGATGGGGGCCATCGGTATACCGGTGGCTCTGATGGCGTGGGTGGCAGTGCCTCTGTCATTACTGTGGTGGGTTAACAGTTTATGGCTGGGACGCAGACAGCGGGTGATTGCTGATCACCATCGCCGGCAGCCTGAACAGTACTGATCAGCCCTGTTCAGACTCTCTGTCTGCCTGAGGGGTTAACCACAGAGGTCAGTACAGGGTAATCAGTTCCAGAGACGCTACCTGCTGTTGCCAGCGCTGAAACTGCTCTGCCTGTGCAGCCGTCAGTGGGGCACCGGTCACCAGTAACCATTTTTTATCGGGGAAAGTCACCGGGGCCGGGGTGGCAGCGGGCCGGGGAAGAACATCCAGCCGCAGACCTTTTCCGGTCCGTTTCAGCGCTTCGAGCCAGACTTCACAAGGGTCTGCCAGCAGCCAGCCGCCGATCAGAATATTATCGCCCGCGACTTTTTTATCACCCTCCAGACAAAAAGAAGTGTAGGCAATAATAATACCGTCGAGGATTTCCCGCAGGGTGAGCATGGCCGGAATGTTGGCGGAGAGTTGACTGCGCAGCGGGCGCAGAACCTCAGTCACCAGTTCCGGCCGCGGATATTCGCGGCCAGCGTCATAAACTATCTGGCGCAGTGCATCGATTTTTCCCTCTTTCAGGCGTTGCAGCATCTTTTCCTGCAGGGACAGCCAGTTATTGGTCAGGCCGGTTTCCGGGCGGCTAAGCAGGGGTTTTACCTGACTGACCGGTACCCCTTTTCTTAGCCAGTCGAGAATTTTCAGGGCCAGCCGGACATCATCATCTGTGTACATACGGTGCCCGCCTTCGGTTCTCTGCGGGGTCAGTAAGCCATAACGACGCTGCCAGGCGCGCAGCGTGGTCGCATTTATCCCGCACAGCCGGGAAAATTCACCAATCGAGTAAAACATGCAGTACGCCGGTTAAAAAATAAAGTATGTAATATACTACGAAATTTATCTGTTCTGTTAGCCGCTGCAGGGCAACCGGCCAGTGACTAATCAGTTTTTCATCGACGCAGTGACTGGCGAAAAAAAACCGCCACCAGCCGGTTGCCGGTGCGGTAATCGTTTTTCCCGGGACCTGACCAATTACCCGCAGAATATATCCGGATCTGAAAAATTCTCGATCCGGATCAATATATTATTCCCGGCGGGCAGTAACCTGTGGCGCTTACATAGTGTGTTCGGAAATGGTGGTTTCAGGTGGTGACTTTCATCTCCGGACAAGATAAGCATTCTGTTTAACCAAAGGCTAAGATGTGTTGATTCGCAGTGCCAGACCTTCCGATGCAGAGCCGCTGTCTCTGTTAGCAGAACGTACCTTCCGGGATACTTTTCAGGACGGTAATACAGCACAAGATATGGAACTTCATTGCCGGGAAAGTTACGGTAAAGCAATTCAGCTCAGGGAAATCCAGACCCCCGGCCAGGTCACTCTGGTCTGTGAAGATCACGGAGAGCTGGCCGGATATGCCCGGCTGCGGTGGGAAGAGTTTCCGGCCTGTATCAATAGCCAGCAAGCGGGTGAAATTCTGTGTTTGTATATGGATAAGCAGTATCATGGTAGCGGCCTGGCCCATGACCTGATGCGCGCCTGCCTGCGGGAACTTGAGCAGAAAGGTTCAGATATTGCCTGGCTTGGTGTATGGGAGCATAACCCGCGAGCGATCAGTTTTTATAAAAAATCCGGCTTTACTGAAGCAGGCGAACATATTTTTCAGGTTGGTTCAGATCCCCAACGGGATATTATTATGATGCGAACACTGTAGCCGGGAACGCTGACGATCATTGCCTGACTTTGCAGGAAATATGACCGGGGGCAGGGGAGAGTGCCTTGCCACCCGGTGCAACTGTATTTTCAGCGAGGCGTTGAGCTGTGGAGATGATATAAGTCTGCGTGAGCAGAGATCAGACTGTTTTTTATCCCATAGCAAAAAACGCCATATCAGGTGTCAATATCATCAGCTTATTTTTATATCATCCATATCGATATCCTCTTCTTCAGAACTGTCATCTGTTATAACGTCACGCGGCACGTTTTTCTTGATAATGGCATAGACGACACCAGTGACAAGGATATTGACCAGTAATGCCATAACACCCGCCATAGGTTGTGACATGGTAGGTATCATCAAAACCCCGCCAAAGGGTACTGTTGCATCAGCACCATATACCATCGTGATAGCGCCACCACAGGCACCGCCGATGGCTGCGGCAGAAACACCGCGAACAATATCATTCATCACTATAGGTATGGACCCTTCGACAATATTCACAATGCCCATCGGAACTGCCGATTTTAATGTTTCGATTTCTGCGTTGTTATAAATATTTTTACGCAGCAGCCGGGCAATAAAATAAGCGAGTCCGAAACCAACAGGTGTTGCTGTATTAACCAACTGCAGGGCAGTAATGGGCTCATTGATGCCCTGAGCCTGGAGTGTCAGAACGAAGGCAAAACAGGTTTTATTGATCGGGCCGCCAAAGTCGACAATACACAAAGCACCAATAACCGCACCCAGAACCAGATTAGAGGAAGTCCCCATATTTCGCAGCAAAGATGTCAGAGCATCGGTAAAAATACCAATAGGTGTTCCTATGATATACAGCATGACCAGACAGCTGATAACCGATGCGAAAAAAGGCACAATCAGTGTCGGCATTAAACCACGGGCCCAGTCCGGGACTTTCACATTTTTAATAATCGTAACTGCTATATATCCGGCAATGTAGCCGCCGATCATACCACCGATAAACCCCGCACTAATCTCATTCGCGGCCAGTCCTGTGACAAAACCCGGCGCAATACCGGGTTTACCGGCGATAGAGCCGGAAATCCCGATAGCGATAACCACCGGTAAAAGTCCCAGCGCCCTGGCGCCCAGGGTGGCAAAAGCCTGCCATAAATCAAACTGGCCCGGCAATAAAGTCTGCTGAACAGTTCCTCCGAGGCCCATCCCAATAGCAATAATAAAGCCGGAACCGCAGACAATGGGAATTAAAAAGGAGATAGCCGTCAGCAGATGGCCTTTAGGGTTCGCTGCTTTCCATATTTTTTTTATACTCATAACTTACACCCTTTAATTTATATTGGGTAAGCATTAGTGAATAACTATCAATTGACTAATGCACTGAGTTTTTCGATCAGTTTGTTCGGCGATTTGACTGCGATTTCGGTGGAAACTTTAACGATTTTTTTCCCCGCGAAACGCTCTTCTCCGGAAATCTGCACGTCAGCAGCTAACAGCACGATATCTGCGCTGGCAATTTCATCAGCAGTCAGGGGATTTTCGATGCCAATGGTACCCTGGGTTTCGATCTTCACATTATGCCCGGCCTTTTTGGCGGCAATCTCAATCTTTTTCTGCGCAATATAGGTATGTGCAATGCCTACGGTACAGGCAGTAACGCCTACAATATTCATTGGTATTCTCCATAATGTTTCAATGTTTTTAACTTATTGCATCACGGGCGAAACCCGCTGCCGGATAACATCAGCGGTGATGCTATTTATCTTCAGAATTAAATAACTGAATAATTTTTTTTGGTTCCGTTTCCTTAAGTAATCTGGATATGATTTCTTCATCGGCCAGTGAGGCTGAAACCTGTGCTAATAAACGGATATGGGCAGTGTTTTGATCTTCCGGGCGAACAGCAAACAGGATAATACAGCGGACATCGCTGCCATCCATCGTTTCCCAGGGGATTTGTTGCCGGGTGCGTCCGATAGCCAGGGCAGTACGGGCGACTCCCGATGATTTTCCATGCGGAATAGCAATATGATTTTCGAAACCGGTTGAACCCTGGGCTTCACGCAGCCATACATCGCGGATAAATTCATCTTTGTTAATTATGGCACCATCCCTGACTAACATATTTGTAAGTTCTTCGATGGCTTGCTGTTTGGTTGTGGCCATCATCTCTGAACAGATATTATTGACAGAAAGCACTTCGGAAATATCCATAACTTACCTTCTTTACTAATGGGTGAGAGTTAATTATCGTATATACAACATGACCTGAATATATTTCCTGTGGTGTCAGTGGTCAGTCTGGTTTCGGAATATATCCAGCATTCTATCCCATGCCAGCCCGATATCTGAATGCAAAGAAAAGAGGCCGGAGGTTCCAACGATATATACATCCACCCCTGATGTTGCGATCCTGGCGAATGTTTTTTCATTACATGACCCGTCAATTTCAGTCAGGTAGTGGTAATTATTATTCTCACGCATACTGATGAGTTTTTTTATTTTTCTCAGTGACTGCGGGATGAATTTCTGGCCTGCGTAACCGGGGTCTACGGACATCACAGTCACTTTGTCCAGCAGGTGTGCATATTCACTAATACTTTCTGCCGGAGTCGCCGGGTTAAGCACCACACCACATTTTCTGCCGGCATCTTTAATCAGATTAAGCAGTCGAAATATTTTGTTATTCGCCGTCTCCGGGTGGAAGCTGATAATGTCAGCGCCGGCATTCAGACACAGGGGAATAATATCTTCCGGATGGTTAACCATCAGATGGACATCAATAGGGACTGTAGTGATTTTTTTCAGATTCTCAATAAAGAAAGGGGATAGGGTGATATTACGGACATAGTTACCATCCATAATATCGACATGATAAAAATCGGCTTTGTTATTCATTGCAAGGATCTGTTCTCTGAACTGTGTCAGGTCCATACACATTAATGAAGGTGAAAATTTTGCATGCATAAATTGCCTCCCGTATAAAATGAGTTAGTTAAAAATTGTCATAATATGACTCAGGATAATCCCGATAATGCCGAAATCAGCATCACCAAAGGTGGTGGAGCTCAGCCCCATATTGCCCATCATCGGTAACAGAATGGCTGGCAGGAACGAAATCAGCAGGCCGTGGGAAAAAGAGCCGGCCACTGCACCGCGGCGCCCGCCAGTGATGTTGCCGTAAACCCCCGCCGTTGCACCGCAAAAAAAATGCGGAACCAGCCCGGGGACGATGACACTCAGACCTAACAGCGGGCAGAGAAACATACTTACCAGCCCTGCAGAAAAACTGGACAGAAATCCGACGATGACTGCATTGGGGGCAAAAGGGAAAACGGTCGGACAGTCCAGCGCGGGTTTTGCATTTTTCACTAATTTGTCAGCAATACCTTTAAACGCCGGTACAATTTCAGCTATCACCATACGTACGCCTGCCAGAATGATATAGACGCCAGCGGCAAAAGTAAGGGACTGAATAACGGCGAAGATAATATAGTTCTGACCTGCGCTCAGGGTTTCTTCAACAAAGGATTTACCCGCAACGGTCACTAACACCAGAAAAAGGGCCATCATGGTGAGTGCTATTGCGACAGACGAGTCTCGCAGGAAGTTCAGGGAGTCAGGAACCTTAACCTCTTCAATCGAAGGGCTTCCTTTCCCTGTGACTTTACCAATAAGGGCGGCGAGCAGGTAGCCGGCAGAGCCAAAATGCCCCAATGCGAGGTCGTCAGAGTGAGTAATTTTCCGGGTAAAGGGCTGTAGAATGGCCGGTGAAATAACCATCATTGCGCCAAGAGTGATTGAGCCGGCTGCCACCACAATGGGAGCTGACAAACCTCCGGCAGATAAGACCACGGCCAGCATTGCAGCCATATAGAGCGTATGATGCCCGGTCAGGAAAATATATTTCAATGGTGTCAGGCGTGCGAGGAGGATATTGATAAGCATCCCTGATACCATAATCATGGCGGTAGCAGTACCGTAATCTTTCTGTGCCAGGACCGCCATGGCATCAGTATTAGGAACGACGCCCTGAAGGTGGAAAGAGTGTTCAAATAACTGACTGAAGGTTGTTAATGTACTGGCGATGATACCTGCACCGGCAGTCAGAATAACAAAACCCATTATTGTTTTTAATGTACCGGCAATAATTTCAGAGATGGCTCTTTTTTGTAATAATAGTCCGATCAGTGAAAACACGCCGACCAATATCGCCGGTGTCCCTAACACATCGTAAATAAGGAACTGAAGCATAATATACTCCGCGAATCAGATGACGAGCCTTCAAATGTTTTCTTCCAGAATATCTGTTATTTTTTATTATCCAAAAGATTACTCAGCCCGAAGACCTTTGCAGAATGGCCACTGAGATGGCGGGCAATATCTTTTGCGCTGAGGATAATATCAGCCACTTCGCTTTTTGCAGAGCTGACATCTGTGTGGCTGACATCTGCCTGTCTGTTTGTCTCTCGCAGGATTTTTTTACATTCATTTCGACAATAAAGCTGCTGCCTGGTCCGTTACCACATACAATCAGTGCTTTATTCATTGTGTTTCCCTTTTATATGTCTTTATGTCTGGCCTGACTAATCCTGTCATTTAAAGTTATTTCATATGTTTACCGGGCATCCGTCCCGTACCGCCGCAGAGTTATAAGTTTTATCTGTTTATCGGCTGGCTGGTATATAAGAGTCAGTTTATTATTACGTCTTTCGTGTTCCATTAGTTAATTTTAATAGCTGCTGTTTATATTTTTCCCCTCAGTCCGGGAGGTGTCTGTAAGGTTATCCGTTATATCAGCAGGTGTGTTTTTTTAATGTGTTCTTATTACTGATTATATCTTCCCTCTGAACCCCGATATGGCGAACTATAAACAGTCAGACAGAACACAACTGTGATCAGACTCCCGAAGTTAGCGCTAACATTCCGGAGAGTTAAAATTTGGGTTGCGGGTAACATAATTTAGAATGTTCTTACACCTGTCCTATACTAAGTTATACTATCAGCCGTAGATAATGGATCTCAATTTCCTGTTTTTCAAACAGTCGGAGTTTTTTTGCAAATTTCAGACGCAGACAGTAGTCCGAAAGAAAAACGCCGCAAGGGGACGGGTAAAATTACCCTGACGGAAGTGGCTGAGTTCGTCGGCGTGAGTGCAATGACTGTCTCGCGGGCATTGAGAATGCCTGAAAAAGTGAATTCCGAGCTGCGAGCCCGTATTGATGCAGCCGTCCGTCAGCTTGGTTATGTACCGAATCTCCAGGCACGTAATCTGGCTTCGGTACATTCAGATCTTATACTGGTTGTGGCCCCGGCGTTTTCTTCACCGGGCTTTTTAACAATATCAGAATCATTGCAGGCTGTGCTGTCCGGACAGGGGTATACCATGATGCTAATGGAATCCGGTAATGATGGCCGCACTGAATATAAAGCGTTTGAGAAAATTCTTGCCTACAACCCGGCGGCGATTATTCAGTTTAATACTGACACTATCGACAGCTGCAGCCGGCTGCTGTCACATACTGAGGTACCGATACTCGATATTGGTGCGCTGAATCCGCATTCGGTCGGGATCAGTATCGGCGTGGATTATGCTAAGGCAGTCAGAATGCTTGTGACACAACTGTCTGCCGCCTCTTTAAAAAATATTGCGTTGCTTTGTACCCCCGCTAACAACAGGATGTCTCGTCAGATATTGAGTGGCTGGAATACAGCTATGCTTTCCCTGAATCGTTCTCCGCACAGGGTAGTAGCCACTCATCTGCCTTCAGCTATCACCACCGGGCTGAATGTGTTCAGCGATCTGATGATTACCTGGAGTGACCTCGACGGGTTAATTTGTACCTCGGATGAAATAGCCTGTGGGTGTATGATGGCCTGCCATAATGCAGGTATAAAAGTCCCTGATACTCTTGCCATTGCCAGTCTGGGGGGAAGCAGCTTATCAAAGGTATGTTCTCCGTCTTTAACGACAGTTGAGTTCCCCTGGCATGATATCGGAAACAGGGCCGGCAAAGCCCTTCTCGATTTGCTTAATGATGTGCCCGGTGACAAATATATTGAAATGCCCGGTGTGCTTAAAGTCAGGGCAAGTACACCCGGTTAATTTTCGCAGCAACACAGGGCAATACAGCGGTAACCGTATTCACTCTCTGCGGATAAGCCGGATGTGTCTGACGGATAAGGTCATAACAGGGTGAGGGATGAGTCGCTGGCTTATCTTTGTCTGCCGGGTGTGCTATAGCTGCTAATACGACAGGAGTCTGTTTAACAGGCAAGGCCAGTGATGGTCGCATAAGTGTCCGTCATCAAAACCGGCTGGATATTTATATGCTGGGCAGGTGGTGACGAACATTCCTGTCAGACACAACAGCAAGTTATACGCTAACGTCATCATTTTTAATAAACAATGACGGCTATTTAAATATAAAAATATCCGCCATTGTTCTGTTTATTATGGTTTTTCTGCCGGTATACCCTGACCGGAGAGTTCATAGCTGATATTGCCAATAACTGTATCCGGGTCAAAATTAATATGGCTTATAGCATGTTTATCACCGGAAGCATTATTATAGATATCAAGAGTCGCAAAAGGCGCCCCTGTATCATTCGTGCCGTATGCAACCTGATAGGCAGTGTTTTCATTGTAGACTGTGAACGCATTAAGGCTATGTTTTTTATCCCCCTGGCTAATAAATGATGTATTCCTTTTCGGGACAACAATATTTTTTTGTTGTGTTACACCTGAGACGGTCTGGCCGAATGAGTATGATACCTCTGACTGAATAATACAGACCTCTACTTCTTTATCATGATCAGAGGTCTGTGCATAGAATACAGGGTCTGCACAGCGATGAAGTTTGGCCTGGTCAGGAGAATTACTGGTAGTGGCATAGCTTACAGGTATAGAAATAATACTCGTGACAGCAGTCAATAAGCATAAGTGCTTTAGTTTCATTACTGTTTCTCCAAATAGTCTTGATAGTATAACAGTATAGACATTATTGATTCAGCTGCTGAAATTACCTTCAATCTGTTTATATTTTTATATGACGGCTATACAGGAAACCCACACTGCCCGGAGAGTGAACAGTTTGCCTGTTATTATTGTGGAAGATAACTGTCTGAAATACTCTGCTGCTGCCTGAAAGTTACCCGGGCACGACACACCGGGTCAGGCTGTCACTAATAATGATTACAGGTTTCAGGTACCGGCATTTTCTTTTCCAGAAATATTTCAGCCACCATACAACGTGCACCGCCTCCGCCCAGATCTTCAATGATGTCAATAGGCGCCAGGGCGAGTCGGGCGTAATCTGAAATCTTCTGCTGCTGCTCCGGCGTGAAGGATGCCCATGCCCGGCCAGACATGGCGTATACCGGCTGGCCGTGACAGTCTTTTAGCTCAATAACGTTACAGACAAAGGCTTCCATCTGGCGCCAGGTCACGTCGATAACTTCTTTGCCGGTACGCTGAAGAGATGCGAGCAGCCGCTGTCGTTCCGCTCCGGACGAGAGGGATTCAAGACAGACGATGGCATATTTTTTCCCAAGGCTCATCATCACGTTAGTATGATAAACAGGCTGCTGATGGCGGTCATATGCATTGAACCAGTGCATACGGTAACCTGATATTCTTTCAAATTCTTTGGCTGCCACTTCCGAACTGCGCGACGATCGGCATGCGTAGGCGATATGATTATCATGATCCAGAATAAGTGACCCGGTTCCTTCGAGATAAAGACCTTTTTCTTCAAAAACAGACAGGTCAATTCTTCGGTTAACAATATAGTCTTGCGTCAGGTCGGCGATGATATCCTGCCTGCGTTCTCGCCGGCGATTTTTCGCTTCCATCGGAAACGTATATATAGTGCCGTCTCCCATCATGGCTATCCAGTTGTTGGGAAACAGGGAGTCGGGTGTATCCCGGGCTGTATCCTCATCTATCACCTTGACATTAACCCCTGCCTCCTCAAGTGCCGTGACGTAACCATCGAAAGCGGTCCTTGCAAGCTCTGCGACGTCAGGAACCTGACTTAATGTTTTCTGGAAAGAATTACTCAGACGTGTCTCGGGATTTCCTTTAAAAGCCGCCGGACGTACCATCAGAACAGAATGTGTTGTTTGCATCTTGAATGTTACTCCGGGTGTTTCAGAAAACGGTAAAGGTCGCGGGGGTTAGCCGGGGCAGGAACCAGACGGACAGTGCTGCCAATATGGTGTTGCCGGGCCATGTCATTGATCAGGCGGAGCGTCGAGAAGTCTTCAATGGCAAACCCGACTGAATCAAATACGGTCACCGCCGTATCGCTCTTTCTGCCGGGACGCTCTCCTCTGAGCACCTGCCAAAGCTCCGTAACGGAAAAATCGTCCGGCATCTGCTGTATTTCGCCTTCTATACGTGACTGCGGGGTAAATTCGACGAAAATATCTGCTTCACTGAGTATCTGGGCTTCAAGCTCTGTTTTGCCCGGACAGTCGCCGCCAACTGCGTTGAGATGCATACCCGGCTTAACCTGTGCAGCAGAAATAATGGTCGCATTGGTTTTATCAGCAGTAATGGTGGTAATAACATCGGCCTGTGCCACGGCTTCATCAACACTGCGGCAGAAATGCAGGTTAATGCCAGCATAATCCCTGAGATTAGCGGCCAGTTTTTCTGTGGCTGTATCATCGACATCGTAAAGCCAGAAATCCGTGAGTTTCAGGATTTCACTGAACGCGATTATCTGAAACTCGCTCTGTGCTCCGTTACCAATTACGGCCATATGTCGTGCGTTTTTACGCATCAGATATTTGGCAGCCAGTACCGATGTTGCTGCTGTGCGTAGCGCGGTGGCAAGCGTGAATTCGCTCAACAGGAGCGGGTAGCCGGTCGCAATTTCTGCCAGCGCGCCAAAAGCCATAACGGTTAGCTGATTATGAAGGGTATTCTGAGGGTGCCCGTTCACGTATTTGAAGCCGTAATATGCAGAGTCAGCCGCCGGCATCAGCTCAATCACACCAATATCAGAATGGCTTGCCACCCGTGGTGTTTTATCAAATTCTCCCCAACGTAAAAAATCATACTCAATATAATCAACCAGCTGTCTGATAAATCCGGCTACGCCGGACAGGTTTACCAGCTTACTCATATCATGCGTATCAATAAATCGCGTCATTAAAGATTCTCCCTGTGGTCCTGAAACAACAGTATGAAACATTAATTTGTCTTATATAAGTTGATAAAAAGGCCAAAAAGATATATTTATTAGCAATATGTAAATGCAGAAAATCATTTTGAGATGAAAGATACAGACAAACACCTTGTGGCGCTGCTGCGTGAAAATGCACGGGCATCAGTAACTGAACTTGCAGCAACAATGAAAGTATCCCGTGCTACCGTCCAGAAACGTATGGAAGCGCTGGAAAACGAAGGCGTCATAACCGGTTATACCGTCAAAGTAAAACCGGGTGTCGAACAGAACAAAATCAGGGCCTGGATGAATGTCGCGGTAGAAGGAACAAAAGCGAAAACGGTACTTCAGCAACTGCGTGGCGATCCGGCGGTTTATACACTGCACACGACCAATGGTAAATGGGATTTATTAGTTGAGCTTCGCTCGGATTCACTGGAAAACTTTGACCGGATACTGGGCCGGGTCAGGCGTATCGAAGGAATTCAGAATACGGAAACCAGCATACTACTTTCCACTCATAAAGCCTGATAAAACAAGGCAGTTACAATGTTCCAGCGCGATAACGTAATCTGAAAACTGATAAAAGGATACGACGTGCTTTCGTGACAATTGTCGGTGGATATCATTAGCCGTTTGCTGAAGGCTTTTAAGAAGCGGGTACCGGGGGATATTTTTGACAGGGTACTGATATTTTTCGCGAACGTTAGACCGTTTTACTGCCGGGTATTCACTGTCCATCCACGATGAGTTGCTTTTTTTAAAACCAGCCGGGGCAGTCCGGAATAAAAAAACCACGCGATTACGTGAATTTTTTATTTTTTTGCGATTTGCGGCGACGGCCTGGAATCAGAAGATCCTGCGGATTGTATTTTTACTCACGGCAACGATCGATTGTGCCGCTACGCAGTGGTGGTTCTGAAAGCACAGTAAGCTGAAGCTGACGGAGTGCCGGCCCTCCGTCGTAAAACCGCAGTTACGGCTGCTGTGATACCCGCAACAGTGCCTCTTCCAGTGATGCCGGGAACATCTGACCGTGACTCAGACCGGGAAACAATAGATAACTCGCCGTAACGCCTTTATCATGCAACTGAGAGACGCTTTTACTGACCGCTGCCAGGATATCATTACCCGGAGCCGTATTTTTCCGCTGCAGATCTCCGTCACCTTCCATCAGAAACAGATGTTTATTCCGTAGCCGGTCAGCCGGAAGTGACGTCATCAGTGTCAGCAAATTAAAGTCCATCTGTCCCAACGACGGACTGGCGGAGTAATACTGATGAAAGAAATCCGAATGAACATAAGAATCCAGCACCCACAGTCCGGCGAATGAGTGGCCCCATACCCCACGTTGTGCGGTATTCAGTGGCAGATTATTTTCTGCCTGCGGCGCGATAGTGCCTTCCAGTAGTTTGCGAAACACCAGACTTCCTCCGGCGGGCCTGCCGCGGCGATCCTGCTGCTGCGATGAACCGTTCCCGGAAGTCACCGCCGGAGTATAATCGTAGGTCCGGCCTTTAAGATCGAAAGGCAGGTTGGTCTGATAACCGACCGCAACAATCACCGGCGGATTATGTTGCGACAGCTTTTCCAGCAGCGGTTCAGAGAGTTTATCCATCACCGCGTTGCCGTCCAGCATATACAGCACCGGATACCCTTTCACCGGCGGTGCTTTATCCGGAATCGCAGTCCACACTCTGTAATGTCGCTGCCCGTCAGTCGAATCGAAACTTTTGACCCTGAAGTGATACACTGCCGAACCTTTATCAGCAATGTTGGGTCCCAGCGGGGCCATATTCGGCCTGGCATCCGCCACAGAACAGGCACCGGCCATAGATCCGCTAATGCAAACCAGTAAGATCAGATTTTTATAGTCAGCCAGCCTGCGGCCAGAAGCATTCATGAACATCACTCTCCAATAGCAATACCGCCGGCAGAGCTGGGCGGTATCAGGTTAACTCCGTCAGATAGGGGCTGACAGCCTTCGGGGCAGGGCAGCAGCTCACCGCCCCTGTCGCACTGACGATCAGAAGTGCATTCCCAGTTCCATGTAGTAGGTCCGCCCTGATTCATTGTAGGTCCGGGCACCGGCGCCATAGGCGTAAGTTCCATTGGAACCTGTGGTTAACGCATTACCTTCACGGTAGTGACGTTTATCCAGCAGGTTATCGATACCTGCGGTCACATCCATATTTTTATTCATACTGTAGACAGCGCTGAACCCGAACACCGCATAAGGGTTCACCTGCCAGGTTTCGCTGCCGGAAGTTGCCACACCCTGAGTATTATATTTTTGCGGTTTCTGTCTGCCATACCAGGTCATGGTTCCCTGAACGGCTAAATCGTTAGTTGCCTGCCAGTCCAGCTCTGAGTTTATGGTGAATTTAGGAATTATCGACAGATAATCACCGGTGGATTTATTCTCGTTATCAATGATATAGGTGAAATTATTATTCATAGTCACCCGATCACTGATCGGGAAATTAAAGGTCCCTTCCAGCCCTTGTACCACTGATTTCGGTACGTTAGTCCACTGATAGACGTTGGAAGTACCGTTGTAGTAGGCAGAACTGGTGCCGGCTTCGATTTTGTTACGGTAATCGTTACGGTACCAGGTCAGACCGGCCTGAACACGTTCATGATGGTATTCAATGCCGATTTCTTTGTTGATACTGGTTTCAGCCTTCAGGTTTTTATTGCCCTGCAGGTAGCAACTGGAACCTGTGTCATAGCAACCATTGCCGCTGCTGTACAGCAGATAGTTCGGGTTAGTCTGGTACAGATTCGGAGCCTTCCATGCCCTGGCAATTCCCATCTTCAGGGTAAAGTCGCCACCCAGATCCTGTGACAGGTTCAGAGACGGACTGACATTACTACCGGTATAGGACTGATGATTTAAGCGAATTCCCGGGGTCAGACGAGTTGAGTCGGTCAGGTCGATATTATCTTCGGTATAGATACCCCAGATATTTGCCGAGCTGTATTCACTACGGTAGCTGCCAGATACGCCGTCAATATCTGATGTTGCTGCCAGAGTATTCGATGTCGGATCTTTCATCGTCTGGTGATTAAATTCAGCACCAAAGGTCAGATTCTGCTGTACCCGGCCGCTAATCGGAATATTAATATCCGAGTGGAGATTAGTATCATTCAGATTAATGGTTGCAAAGCCTTCATCAATGGAGGAAAACAGCCCTTCCACCCCTCCGGATAAGCCTTCTTTCAGTCGGGTATTACGGGTTTTTTCAAACTGTATGTAGTTATTGGTGGTGACACCATTGTCCCGGGCACCGGTGTACTTAAGCGCCAGAGTCTGGCGATAAATAATATTAGTTTCCTTACCGTAATAAGCTTTGGTCAGAGTGGTGTTGTTAGTATTCTGAGTGTCTCCGGCATACAGGTTACCCTGACGGCTGTAGCCTGCATCTAATTCCAGCGCCTGCATTGGGGCAAATTCCCAGCGCAATACACCGTTAATATTTTTATTAACGCCCCCTTCACGGCCGGCCGGAACCATACCGGCATATTTTCCGGTACGCTCTGCGGAATGACCGTCGTTAATGTTCTGACCATCGGCCTGGGTTTTACTCCAGTTGCCATACAGCCGCATGGTCAGTTTATCGGTCAGCCCGCCACTCAGGTCGAAGTTTTCACGTTTAGTCGCACTTTCCTGTTTGTGCTCCGGGACGTTGTAATAACTATTAAAGCTGCCATGCCAGGTTTTCCCAGCGGGCCTGGTCACAATATTGACCACGCCCCCCATGGCACCGTTACCATACAATGCCGCGGCCGGGCCACGGATAACCTCTATATGGTCGATCATTTCCGGAGGTACCCAGTTGCTGTCACCACGGGTATCGCGTTCACCACGCCAGCCGTAGCGTACTGAGTTACGGCTGCTGACTGGCATGCCATCAATCAGGATCAGCGTGTTCTCCGGCCCCATACCGCGAATATCAATCTGTCGGTTGTTACCCCGCTGGCCGCTGGTGGAGTTTCCCGTCAGATTAACGCCTGGCATAGTACGGATAATTTCGGATACATCGCGCTGGATGGGATGTTTTTTAATAGCTTCCTGATCGATGATCGAGACGCCCGGGGCCTGCAGCGTCTGTAGCCGACCAGTCACTACCAGCGGGGGGCCGTCCTCTTTTTTCGCCTCAGGAATGAGTACTTTTTTTGTTTCAGAGGAGGGCTGTTTTTTAACCGGCTCTCTGATGTTTTGCATGACATTCTGATCTGAAGTATCGGCTGCGTTAGACAAAGGGGTAATAAAACTGCCTGCCACCAGAGATGCCAGAAGCGAGTATTTCAATGATTTATTTGCCATAAAAGAGTAAAGTTTCTGCATGTTTTTTTTTGAATTAAAATACTAATGAGAATTATTTTTAATATCAATAATAGAAGTAATGGAAGGGTAAGCAAAGTGTAAAGCGGTTGTGCATGCCACGGTGTCGGGTGATACCACGGCGATTACGGTACTTTAATCTTTAAGCAGTGCGTTAATGATTAATAAATTCAGCTGAACGGACCATTTTTTTAATAATTAACATGGTTTGTTACAAATGGAATTATTCACTCTATTAGTAATAAGTGTCCGTATAATATTTAAGGTTACAATGAACCATAAATATATCCCGACAAGGGGAGTCTCTCTGACCGGGAGCTTACCGATTGCGGGGAAAACCACAGGTTCAGGCATATCCAGTCACCGCGTTTTGGTGGTTCCGGCCCGGTGGTAGGTATCAAGGTAGTTGTCATTCCCGGTTAATTTAAGCCGCCTGTTTTTCCCGTTCCGGGTTCAGGGTAACTGATCTTACCCAGCAATAGTGGACACGCGACTAAGTGAGTAAACTCTCAACCAGAGGTAGCTCACATGACAAAGCCAGCATCAACCATAAAGAAGACGCGTAAGCAGCACACGCGGTAAGTGTCAAGGTAGTTGTCACCCCCGGTTAATTTAAGCCGCCTGTTTTTCCCGTTCCGGGTTCAACGTTACCGGACCTTCCGGCTGCCAGTTTCTCGTTTTACCTGACCACCGTTCAGGATGTATTTTCTGTGCCTGACGGTACAG